>JARLGP010000263.1 GCA_031292735.1 Holophaga sp. | reverse complement strand
TCGGCCAGCAGCGAGGTGCTCTCCCGGTGCTCCAGGCCGCCGCGCATGCCGGGGCAGAAGGTGAGCAGGAACAGGTAGCGGGCGCAGGGGAAGCCGCCGAAGATGGCGCCGCAGACCGCGGTGATGGCCTGGGTGGCGGCCAGGATGCGGGCTTCGTCCCCGGGATGGTCGCCGCTGATGGCGAACCGGAATTCGCAGCCCTGCTGGCTGTAGCTGTGCATGCGGAAGCTGCCCAGCTCGAACGGCGAGTCCACCAGCGTGTCGTGGTCGGCGGCCAGGTAGCCGTCTTCCGCCGGGGGCAGCGCGGTGGCGATCCGCCATTCCCCGGGCCAGCCGGCGAAGGCCACCCGGAACGGCCGCGGGCCCGGCTCCTCCAGGTACAGGAAGGTGGCGGCGCCCACCAGGTGGGCGTGGCCGGCATCCACGTGGTTGGTGCGCACGGTGAGCTCGTTGCAGAACAGCCGGTAGCTGACCGTGGCGCCGCCGTTGCCGGCGGCCAGCCGCCAGCGCTGCTTGTCCAGCTTCTCCAGGGCCAGGGGCCGGCCGTCCCCGTCCACCGCGGTGAGCCGGTCCAGGAACCGCGCGTAGTCGCGGATCAGGTAGGAACCCGGGGTCCAGACCGGAAGCGCCAGCACCGCCCCCCGGGCCACCGCCTCGGCGGGGAGCACGAGGGTCACCTGGATCTCGTGCATGGCCAGGTCCAGCGGTTGAACGGTAGCCTGGATCGGCTCTGGCAGGCTGCGCACTCGTGGCATGGATGGTCTCCTCTGATCGTTACAACTGGCCCAGGCGAAGGAAGATGTCCCGCCAGGGCTCGGGCAGCGCCGCGGCGTCCCGGTCGATGGTGGCGACGTCCCCGCGCACGAACGGCCCGGTGCGGCCGGCGGCGCCGTGCCGCTCGAGGTTGCGCACGGTGGCCTCGGCCAGCGGGATCAGCCCGCGCCCCGGCAGGTCCACCCCGGCCTGGGCCAGGAGCCCGGCGGCTCCCAGCCAGAGCGCCGAGGCGTGCCCGGACGTGAGCACGGCGCAGGCATGGTAGAGCGCCTTCCGCTCCGGCGGCAGCTGGAACGGCAGGAAACCCAGCGCCATGAAGGCGCCCACCACCACCTCGGGCACCGGCCCGGTCAACCCCAGGGGGGTTCCGCTCCAGTCCGCCGGCTGCCCGTCGAAACTGGTGAGCGGATGGGCCGAAGGCAGGCCGTCCAGGTGGAAGCTTCCGGAAAGGTGCACGCAGCGCCCCGGAAAGCGCCGGGCGCACCCCTCCAGGGCCCGGTCGGGCACCGCCAGCAGCACCAGGCCTTCGGGGCAGGCGTCCCCGGGCAGCAGTTCCACCCGGTCCCCCCAGGCGGACGCCAGGGCCCGCCCCACCCGGCCCCTGCCCAAGATGGAAAAGAGTTTTGCCATGGGACCAGTGTGCCCGAGTCGGGGGACAATGGGGCGGTGACCTGGCCGCTTCCCCCCCAAATGCCTTGGCCTCAGTTCCTGAGGTTGTTGCGGCATCCCGCGCCGCCGCCCGGGTGGCTGGAAGCGGCGGCCGGGGTCAAGGAGATCTTGAAAAGGCCCATGCTGCTGCGCTGGATCGCCCAGCACCTGCAGGCGCCGCCCCACCTGCGCAACCGGCTGCTGCCCACCCTCCCCTGGCGGGCGCTGGCGGCCATCGCCGGCGACGCCTCGGCCCACCCCCAGGCCCGGGCCCATGCCACGGAACGGCTGCTGGCCCAGTGGGCGGTGATGACCACGGGCGAGCGCCGCAGCCTGGCGCCCCTGGCCCCCAACCCCCTGTGGCCGGCCATCTGGAAGGTGCGCAACGTGGGGGTGCTGTCGGCCTTCCTGCAGAACCCGCGGCTGACCACGGAGTGGCTGGAGCGGCTGATCCTTCCGGAGCTCACCACCATGCAGGCGGAAGCCCTGCAGAATTCCCGCTGGCGGGACGTGGTGCCGGTGGCCCACCAGGTGCTGGCCGCCCTGGACCGCGGCCTGGCCAAGCCGGAATCCGGCCTGATGCTGGGCCTGGCGGCCACCTGGATCCTCGCCCTGCCGGCCGAGGAACGGCTGCTGGCCTCCACCCGCGTCACCCACCCGGCCCTGCGGCGGATGCTGCGGCGCCATGCCGGTCCCGCGGACCAGGACTAGAAACTAGGAACTAGAAATCGGACACCCGGTCGATGATCGTCGCGTAGAGGTCCCGGGTGGAGGCGATGGCCGCGTCCTGCACCTCCTGGGCGCTGACCACCTTGCCGTTGGCGGCCTGGAGTGGGCGGGTGGCGGTGGTGCTGGCCACCACGGTGGGGGCGTAGCCCAGGGCGAACCCGCCGTGGGCGGTGGAATTGATGCACATGTGGGTCATGAACCCGGCCAGGACGATGTTGTGGATCCCGATGGCCTTCAGCTGCTGGTCCAGGTCAGTCTGGAAGAACGCGTTGGGCAGGTTCTTGGTGATCACCGGTTCGCCGCGGTGGGGAGCGACCTCCTTGGCGAAGGCGCCGACCTCGGCGTTGATGTCATAGGGCGAGCCCGCACCGGCATCGTGGCGCACATGGAAGATGGGGATCTTCAAGGTCCTGGCCAGTTCCAGCAGCTTCCGGGCTTCCAGCAGGGCCTCCTCCACCCCGGTCAGGGCCATGATCCCGGAACGGTAGGTGTTCTGGCAGTCGATCATGATGAGGGCCGATTCCTTCAAGGGCGCCGGCTGTTGCCCCAGTCCCAGCAGTTCTCTCAAGGTTACGGAAGCGTCTGGCATGAGGATCCTCCTCTAAAGGATGGTTTGCCATTCGGGGAATCAACATTCGTGCCAAGCGTGCCCTTCCCTGTGCCGGCTCACCTTTGGGACAGGCGGGGGCCGCGCGGTTGCCCGCGGCTGTCGCGGGTGTGTGCCGGACCTGTAACCCCACCACGCCAGTTGCGCTACAGGCTTTCGCCGGCGCGCGCCCGTTCCACCTTGGCGACCCGCAGCTCGAAGTGCTCGTACCACCTTTCCACGCCCAGCCGCTGGGCCTGCCGGTGGTCCAGCTGGTCGCGCCAGGCCTCGATGGCCGCCAGGGAGTCCCAGTAGGAAACGGTGATCCCGAAACCGTCCTGGCCCCGGGCGCTTTCCACACCGAGAAAGCCCGGCTGGAGGGCGGCCAGTTCCACCATCCGCTCGGCCATCACTTCGTAGCCCTGGTCGCCGGGCGTTCTCAGGGAGCTGAAGATCACCGCGAAATAGGGTGGGGCCGGGGTGGCCGCGAAGGGACCGGCGCTCATGCCGGCACCCGGCGGCTGAACACGTCCGTGCCAAGGTGAGAATGTCCATGGTCTGCTGTCTCCTGTTTCTAACGATCGGCCTGCCGGAAGGGTGGAGTTGGAAGATGCACTATACCGCCAACGAGGCCGCCGCTCCGGCCCCAGAGGCCCTGGATGGCGGGCGGGAACCTGACGGGAGCGGTCCGCACCTGGCCAGGATACGAGAGCATCCTTGCGCGCCAAGGCGGTTCAGTTTCAGAAAAGGGATGTTGCGGAATTTCTCAAGGGCAGGAATCTTCCTGGACCTGAAGGCATCTTGTTTCAGGCCGCCGGCGGATTGGCACACCTGGAGCGATGAATGCCTTCACCAGATACCTGCCCTACCGTCCGTCCCTGGATGGCCATGCTTTTGGCCGCCTCCCTTTCCTTGAGCGCCGCCAGGGCCCAGGCCCAGGATGCCCATCGCACCTCGGGGAATGGTGCCGACAAGATGCGCTTCTGGACCAGCCACGCTCGCCATGGCGCCAACTGCATGAACGAAGCGCCCCCATCGGCTGCCTATTTCCGCGAAGCGCGGTCCATGGGCATCGAGTGGATGCGCCTGGCCTATGACAAAAGGACCATCCAGCTCTGGTCGCCTGCAATCTCGTCAACGAACCTGCCCCGGAAAAGGGGGCGGGGGTGAGCGAGGAGGCCACGCGGGACCAGTTGCGGGCCTGGTATGCCAGGGTGCGGGGGACGGCGCGAGACCTGCCGGATTTCTACCGGACGATCGTGGATTCCATCCGCCAGGTGGATCCACAGATTCCAGTCATGCTCGACGCCGGCTGGTTCGGACGCCCCACGGCGTTCTCCTACTGGCCCGGCGAGGTCGGCGGAGCGCGAACCCTGTACGCCTTCCACATGTACGAGCCCTTCCGCTGGTCCAATCCCGGAAATATCCGGCGGGCCCACCCTTTTATCTACCCGGGCCGGATTCCGTCCATGACGGGCGTTGTGCGGACCTGGGACCGGCAGCGGGTAGGTTGTTTCCTCCAGCCGGCCTACGATTGGGCGAGGAGCATGGACATTCCTGAATGCCGCATGGTGCTGGGGGAATTCGGCTGCCACCGTGGTTCGCCAGGCGCCGCCATCTACCTGGACGACGTGCTGACCGCGGTGGAAGCACGGCGTTCCCATTGGGCCTTCTACTCCTTCAGGGAGTCCTACGACGGCTATGACTACGAACTGGGCGCCGGGAAACTGCCCTGGGCTTACTGGCAGGCCCAGCAGGAAGGCAGGCCCTACCCTCTGCACCGTGGCCCCAATCCCGTTTTTGCCCCCATTCAACGCCGGTTGCGAACGCGCCAGGGATCTTGAAGAGGTGGCGAGCCGCCGTTGCCATTGGAATCATCCGGCGAAGGGGAGTTGCAATGCCGCCAGGTTCATCCGGGAAAGCCGGACTTCAGGATCTCGACGACCTGGGCCGCGTGGTCCCGTGGTGAGGATCCATGATCCGGACCTGGTGATCCGGCTCAGCCTTCCCCGGCGCGCAGCTTCGCCGCGCATTCCGGACACACCCCGTGGGAGAACTGGATCCCGGCATGGGCGGCGAGGTAGCCCTCCAGCTGATCCCAGTAGCCCTGGTCGTCGCGGATCTTCTTGCACCAGGCGCAGATGGGCAGCAGGTTGGAAAGGTTCCGCACCTCGCCCAGGGCCGCGGTGATCTCGGCCAGCATGCGCTCGCGTTCCTGGCCGGCCTTGACCCGGTCGGTCTGGTCGTCCAGGGTCACCAGGATCCCCGCGGAGGCGCTGGGCTGATCCAGCATCCGGGCCACGACCACCCGGAAGTGCATCGGCAGGCCATCCCGGCGGGTGGACCACTCCATCTCCATCCGGGCATCCGGTCGTTCCAGGATGGCGCGGATGTCCTTGAAGAAATCCGGGAACAGTTCGGACAGGAAGACCGTGCCCGGCCGTTTCGCGGCGTTGTAGTAGTAGGCCCCCGGTGAATCCGCATGGAAGATCAGGCTGTAGGCCGCATGGTTCATGTTCCGGATGGTCAGGTCGGGGTCCAGCAGGATGGTCGGCAGGGGCACGCTTTCGAACACGGCCACGTAGCGGTCCCGTTCGGTCACCAGGTCCAGGTTCTTGCGCTGCAGTTCCTTGACGTCCCCTCCCTCGGCCTCCCGCACCCAGGCCAGGCAGAAGGAAAGCTCGATCCGGTCGAAGAACCTCACCACCTGCTGCACGGCCCGGACCTGTTCGTCCGGGTCGGCGATCCGTTCCCGGAGCACCTCGAGGTAGGATGGCCGGAAGATCTTCATCACCCTCAGGAACAGCTCCAGCCCGACGCCCCGGGCCCGGTGCTGTCCGGCTTCCGCCTGGGCGAAGGCGACCACCGGGTCAGCCTGGTTCTCCAGGTCCACCCAGGGTTCCAGGAGCGTGCCGGCCGCCACGGCCCGCGCCAGGGTGGTGCTCAGGCCATGGAAGGCCAGGTTCCAGATCTCCTCCAGGGCCGTCGGGTCGTGCTGCTCGATCCGGGCGTGCTTTATCACCGCAACCAGAAGCTGGGGTCCGGAGCTCTGCAGGAGAGAACAGTAATCGATCACGGGGGCCTCAGGGATCAAAGATGACCTGAAGGACTCTCACCTGGCCCGGTGGCCGTCCGGAAACGGCGGCCCTAGAACCCCAGCGGGGTCGGCGGCACCAGCTTGGCCAGGCGCTGGTCCTCCTGGGTGAAGGCCCGGGGCACCAGGTGGCTCTGCTTGCGCGGCAGCAGGCCGGCCTTGTCGGCGTAGGCCTGGATCTCCTCGTCCCGCTGGAACCGGGAGCGCTCCAGCAGCAGGGTGCGCCGCACCTCCTCCTCCTGGTGGATCTGGTCGCGGATCTCGCTCATGGTATAGCTCAGCCGCGTGTGCTGGATCTTGAGGTAGGCCATGGACGCCATGGGCATGGCCAGGGCGAAGGCCAGGAGGAGCATGCGCAGCACCCCCTCGCCTTCCACTTGACGTTGGGGATATGCCGCGGGTCGCTGGACATAGAGTTTGGCGTTCATGGCATGGTCCTGGAAGACGGGGGGTCTGCAAGGCGCTCACCGATCCGGAGCCGAGCGGAGCGGGAGGGGGGGTTGGCGCTGGATTCGAGGTCTGAGGCCTTCAGGCCGCCGGCGTGGATCAGCTTGAGTTTCCGGGGCAGCGGCTCGGGAGCGGTGCGCCCGGGACCGTCGTAGATCCCGGCGAGGCGGCGCAGGGTCTGCTTGGTGATGCGGTCTTCCAGGCTGTGGAAGCTGATGACCCCGAGCCGGCCGCCGGGCTTGAGGCTCATGGCGGCGGCGGTGATGGCCTTGGCCAGGCGGGACAGTTCGCCGTTCACGGCGATCCGGATCGCCTGGAAGGTGCGGGTGGCGGGATCGATCTGCTTCTTGCGCCGGGCCACTTCCCGCGGCAGCACGGTGTAGACGGCGGCGGCCAGGTCCAGGGTGGTGCGCAGGGTTCCGGCCTGCAGCGAGCGCAGGATGGCCCGGGCGATGGGGCGCGAGGCGCGCTCCTCGCCGTAGGCGTAGATGGCGTCGGCCAGGGTGGTGTCGGTCTGCTGCTCCAGCCACTCCAGGGCGGTGGCCCCGGCCTCGGGGTCCATGCGCATGTCCAGCGGCCCTTCGGCCATGAAGCTGAAGCCCCGGTCCGGATCCTTCAGCTGCAGGCTGGAGACCCCCAGGTCCATGAGCGCCGCGTCCAGCCCGTCGGGAGCCTGCAACTGCATCCAGCCCTGGAAGCAGGCGTCCTCCCAGATGTCCTCGTAGGTGCCGGCCAGGATGGTGAGCCGGGCGTCGCTGCCCAGCCGCGCCTGGGCCCGCTCCCGGGCCCGGGGATCCCGGTCCACGCCGAGGTAGCGGGTCTGGCTGTCGGCCTGGGCCAGGATGGCTTCGGCGTGGCCGCCCAGCCCCAGGGTCAGGTCCAGCACCCGGCCGGCGGCGGGCACCGGCAGGTTGTCCAGCACTTCCTGGAGCAGGACCGGCACATGGATGGTGGCTTCGGGGGTCGTCATGGTCAGATCCCCAATTCCGCGAGCGCGGCCAGATCGTCGGTGGTGAGCGGCTCGGCCTGCATCCGGCGCTCGAAGGAACCGCGGTTCCAGATGGCCAGATGGTCCATCTGGCCCAGGATGGCCAGTTCGCCGGTGAGCTGGGCGGCCTCCCGCAGGATCGGCGGGATCACGAAGCGGCCCTGGGCGTCGGGCACGATCTCCGAACCGTAGTAGGCCGTCACTTCCAGGAACCGCCGCTTGGCCGGGTTGGTGGCGGGCACCTGGGCCAGCCGGGCCTCGACGGCTTCCCACACGGCCATGGGATACAGCCGGGCGCCCTTGCCGTCCAGGGAGGTGAGGTAGTGGCGCAGGCTGCCCCCGCCTTCGCTGGTGGCGAAGGCCTCGAGGTCGGCCTTGAAGGTGGAGGGCAGCTTCAACCGCCCTTTCTCGTCCACCGTGGCCGGTGCGTTGCCGCGCAGTCGCAGCACTTGAACCGCCTTTCCAAATGAGTCCCCCGTTGGAAGGGGATGTCAGCCTATCGCCCACTAATTGCCACTTCAATCCATTTTGGTCCACTGAGGTCCACTCACAAGTGTAGAAATGGTTTGTAGGGTAACAAGCAGGAACTAAAGCGAAAGATTGGAAGAAAGAACACGATTTCACCGGGAAGTTACCAACAACCACCCCATAACCAGGACAATGGATCATGCAACCCGGAGTGGTAAATCCATGTCAAAGGCCCGCCAGGACTTATCTCAGCGAATGACCACGCCCTGGGCGGCCTTCCTCCTGGCCGTGTGCGGCGGCGCCCTCCTGGGCCGCAACATGGAGCTGGAATTCCGGGTGGTGGGCATCATCGCCGTGGGGTTCGGCGCCATCCTGCTGGCGGCGCGCGGCTGGCAGAACCGCACCCTCATGGCCCAGGTGCTGGCGGTGATCCCGGTGGCGGACAAGGATGATTCACTCCTGCGCAAGCTGCCCAAGGTGTGGGCCGCCCTGGAGGAGGAGAACCTGCTGCTGCGCAGCCAGGCCGAGGCCGAAGACCAGATCCGCCGGCAGATCCTCACCCATCTGACGTCGGGAATGCTGCTCCTGGACCAGGACCAGAACCTGCGCGTGTTCAACCCGTCGGCCCAGCTGCTGCTGGGCTCCAGCAGCAGCCTGGGACTGGGCGGGCCGGTGGTGCTGGCGTTCCGGGAGCCGGAGAGCCTGCGCAACATCGAGCAGGCCTGCCAGGGCGTCCAGGCGGAATGGATCCTCAAGCGCAACCCCAGGATCCTGCGGGTGCGCGCCCTTCCGTTCGAGGCCCCGCTGCAGGCCTCCAGCCGGCCCTGGGTGCTGGTGACCGTGGACGACATCACCCGCCAGGAGGCCCTGGAGACCACCCGGCAGAAGTTCATCGCCAACGCCAGCCACGAGCTGAAGACCCCGGTCACCGGCATCCGCATCGCGGTGGAGAACCTGCAGGAGGGCTCCCTGGTGCTGCCCGACGGGGAATCCAGCCTGCGCATCATGCTGCGCGCCGTGGACCGGATGACCATGCTGCTGGAGGACATCTCGGAGCTGTCCCGGATCGAGACCGGCGCCCTGCGGCTGGAGCCGGTGCCGCTGCGGCTGGGCGCGTTCGCGGAGGACGCCCTGGAGAACACCCGGCCCCAGTCCGAGGCCGCCAACGTGCGGGTGGACCTGGACCTGCCCGCCGAGCTGGAGGAGCTGGCCTTCCACGCCGACCCCATGCGGCTGCTGCAGCTGCTGGACAACCTGCTGTCCAACGCCATCAAGTTCAGCCCAGCCGGGGCCGAAGTCACCGTGCGGGTGCGCCGGGACGGCCCCTGGCTGGTCTGGGCGGTGGAGGACCACGGGCCGGGCATCTCGGAAACCGACGCCCAGCGCATCTTCGAGCGCTTCTACCGGGCCCCCAGCGTGCGCCGGATCCCCGGCACCGGGCTGGGCCTGGCCATCGTCAAGCACCTGGCGGTGCTCATGAACGGCGAGGTGGACCTGAACACCGAACCGGGCAAAGGTTCCACATTCATCTTCCGGCTGCCGGTGACCGACGTGAAACAATAGCTCACCTTTCTGTCGAGATCCCATGGACCGCCCCGTCATGACCCCCGCCCCCGGAAGCCGCATCGTCCGCTATGTGGGGGACCGCCTGCGGCTCAGCCTGGAGCGCCCATCCGACGCGGGCGAGGGCTGCCGGGCCCTGCTGCGCACCAACCTGACCCGGGCGGCCCGGGCCCGGGAAGAGACCATCGGCCTGTCCGGGGCCGATTCCAGCGATCCCCGCACCTTCGCCGGGGCGGCCTGGCGCGACATCCCCCTGCGGCCCGCGGCCGGGCGCTGGGAGCTGGACCTGCCGCTCACCGAAGTGGGCTACTTCCGGGCCAAGGCCTACTACCTGGACGCCCAGGGCCGGCAGCACTGGCCCGACGGCGGCGACCTGGGCATTGCCGTGCAGCCGGACCACCTGCGCACCGGCAACACCATCTACTGCGCCTTCCCGCGCATGTTCGGCCCGGGCAAAAGCGAGCGCAGCACCCGCCAGCCCGCCCTGGACGAGCAGCTGGCCAGCCTCGACCAGCACGGCTTCACCGTGATCCCGCCCTCGGGCAAGCTGCGCGAGCTCACCGCCTGCGTGCCGCACATCCTGGGCACCCTGGGCTGCCGCATCCTGCACCTGCTGCCGCTGGGGCCCACCCCCACCACCTTCGCCCGGTTCGGCCGGTTCGGCAGCCCCTACGCCCAGCTGGACCTGGCCGGCATCGACCCGGCCCTGGTGGATTTCGACGAGCGCTCCACCGGGGTGGAGCAGTTCCAGGAACTGGCCCACGCGGTGCACCTGCGCGACGGGCTGATCTTCCTGGACATCGTGGTGAACCACACCGGCTGGGGCTCCAGCCTGATGGAACAGCGTCCGGAATGGTTCAAGCGCAACCCGGACGGCACCTTCCACAGCCCGGGCGCCTGGGGCACCGTGTGGGCCGACCTGGTGGAGCTGGACAACCGGTTCCCGGAGCTGTGGGAGGCGGTCGCCGAATCCCTGCTCACCTGGTGCCGGCGCGGCGTGGACGGGTTCCGCTGCGACGCCGGCTACATGGTGCCGCTGCCCGCCTGGCAGTACATCGTGGCCCGGGTGCGCCAGGAGTTCCCCGACTGCACCTTCCTGCTGGAGGGCCTGGGCGGGGCCTGGGACGCCACCGAGGCGCTGCTCACCGAAGGCGGCATGCAGTGGGCCTATTCCGAGCTGTTCCAGAACTACGGCCCGCGGGAAGTGTCCGGATACCTGGACCACGCCATCCGCCAGGGGCGGCGCATGGGCCCCCTGGTGCACTACAGCGAGACCCACGACAACGAGCGGCTGGCCCGGAAATCCCCGGGCTGGTCACTGCTGCGCAACCGGCTGTGCGCCCTCAC
Source organism: Holophaga sp. (assembly GCA_031292735.1). Next base: position 931 of record JARLGP010000263.1, on the reverse strand, counting down.
CAGCCAGTGCGGGGCCTTCGGCTTCACCAGCGGGGTGGAGTGGCTGGCCACCGAGCGGATCGAGGTGCACCAGGCCCGGGGCCTGGCCTGGGGCGGCACCGACAACCTGGTGGCCGAGCTGGGCCGGCTTAACCGCCTGCTGTCCAGCCACCCCTGCTTCTTCGACGGGGCCGAGCTGCAGCGCCTCTCCGCCGACGATTCCCCGGTGCTGGCCCTGCGCCGCATCTCCTGGGACCGGCGCGACCAGTGCCTGGTGCTGGTGAACCTGGGCATGGAAAGCCGGGACTGGCGGGTGGACGACGCCCTGTGGGCCGACCTGGGCGGCCCCGCCCTGGACCTCCTGGGCCAGGCCCCGCCGCGGATCCGCCGCCAGCCCGGGACCCGGACCCTCACCCTGCTGCCCTACGCCGCCCACTGCCTGTGCGCCCAGGCCGCCCCCCAGGGCCTGGAAGGCGAACCCTACCGGGCGCTCCGGGCCCAGGCGGCCTGGGCCTACCAGGCCCTGGCCACGGTGCTCCCCCAGGAGGACCTGGGCCCCGCCCACTGGGAGGCGCTGGGCGCCCTGGCCGCCGAGGATCCCTTCGCCTTCCTGGGATCCCTGGGCGCCCTGGACCCCCGGGCCGCCGGCCAGGACCTGCTGGCGGCGCTGCGGGCGGCCCGGCCCGGCTACCCCCGGGTGGTGCGCTGGAGCCTGCGCGACCTGGGCCGGGTGCTGCCCCTGCCCCCCGGGCACTGGCTGCTCATCCGCGACGAGGCCCCCTTCGCCGCCTCGGTGGCCATCCCCGGCCAGCGGGTGCTGCACCTGCGTTCCATCCCGGTGCGGGACGGCTTCGCCGCGGCGCTGCCGCCCTCGGCCCTGGCCGTGCCCGGCCCGGTGGAGGCGGAGATCGTCCTGGAGCGCTTCAAGGACGCCCGCAACCCGGCCCCCGGC
>JARLGP010000007.1 GCA_031292735.1 Holophaga sp. | reverse complement strand
GGAGCACCTGGGCCAGCCGGCGGCGGCGGCCTCGGTGATGCGCGCCATCGAGCGGGTGCTGGTCAGCGGCCCCACCACCCCGGACCTGGGCGGCAAGGGCAGCACCCGGGACATGGGCCTGGCCATGGTGGACGCCCTGGACTGATCCCCCTCAGGCGGGTGGTCGAATCGGCGGTCCGCCACAGTTCCGCCTGGCACCCCTTGCCGGCATCTTGAATGGGTTCAGGATGGAGAACATGGGTGGAGGGGGGAGAACGGTGGCGCGGTGAGAGAGCCTAGACTTGACCAGATCGATATCCACATCCTCGCCGAGCTTCAGCGCCGGGGCCGGATCGGCAACAACGACCTGGCCGAGGCCGTCGCCCTTTCGCCCAGCCCATGCCTGCAGCGGGTCCGCCGCCTGGAATCGGCGGGCTACATCCTCGGCTACAAGGCCAAACTGAACCTCGCCAAGCTGGGCGACCCCCAGGTGGTGTTCACCCAGGTCACCTTGTCCAGCCAGCGCCGGGAGGATTTCCTGTGCTTCGAAGCCGCCCTGCGCGACCTGGAGGAAGTGCTGGAGGTCAACCTGGTGAGCGGGGGCTTCGACTACCTCATGAAGTCCATCACCCGGGGCATCGCCGAGTACCAAACCCTGATGGACCAATTGATCGCCGCCCGCCTGGGGATCGCCAAATACTTCAGCTTCATCGTGCTCAAATCGCCGGTGCTGAAGTCCGGCTACCCCTTGGCGGGGCTGCTTGATCGGGCCAAGGGCTGAATCCTCAGTCCAGCATGGCCACGGCGCGCACCGGCGAGCCGTCCGCCTGGTCCAGCTTGAGGGGCAGGCAGGCGAAGCGGAACGGCCTGCCTGCAAGCTGTTCCAGGCCGGTCAGGTTCTCGATCAGGACCAGGCCCGCCCCCAGCAGCTCCAGGTGGTTGTGGAAGGGAGCCCCCACCGGATCCGCGGAGATGGCGTCGAAGCCGACGCCCTTGAGGTTCCTCCGGCACAGCCACCGGGCCGCGTCCCGGGCCAGGACCGGAAAGCCCGAGTAGTAACTCTCCTGGCCCCACCGCCGGGACCAGCCGGTATGGAATAGCACGAACTCGCACCCTTCCATGGCCGGCAGCAGATCGACCAGAAAGCTCACCGGGATCTCCGCAATCATGGCCGACGCGTCCAGCACGCAGCCCTTCCCGATGAAACGGCCCACCTCCATCTGGTCCAGGGTGGCGGCCCCCGGCAGCAGGTGGCCCGGCGCGTCCATGTGGGTGCCGGTGTGGGAGTACATGCCGATCCACTTCTCCGCGAAGCCGTCCTGGGCGATGGTGTTGGCCTGGCGGATGACCGGCGGTTCCGTGCCGGGATACACCGGCATGGCCGGCTGGATGGTCTGGGTGAGGTCAAGGACGTCCATGGGGCTCCATTCAAGCAGGAAAATGCCCCGCTGGGTGCCCAGGGGCGCCCGGCGGGGCAAATGAGCGGTTATTTGCCTTCCAGTTCCGCCACGGACTTCACCGGCATGGTGAGCCGGGCCAGGTTGACGTGGGCCTCGAAGCGGTTGCTCACCTCCCGCTGGGCGGCGGCCAGCAAATGCTTGAAATGTTCGGGATCGGCCCGTTCCACCATGCGGTAGCGGTTTTCGTTGTTCACGTAGCTGGCCAGGTCCACGCTGGGCGCGGACGAATCCATTTGCAGCGGGCTCTCGCCCTGCTCGATGCGCCGGGGGTCGAACCGGTACAGCGGCCAGTAGCCGGAGTCCACCGCCAGCTTCTGCTGCTCGCAGCCCCGGACCAGGTCGTAGCCGTGGGCGATGCAGTGGGAGTAGGCGATGATGATGGAGGGCCCGTCATAGCTCTCGGCTTCCAGGAAGGCCTTCACGGTCTGGGCATCCCGGGCTCCGGCGGCCACCCGGGCCACGTAGACGTTGCCGTAGGCCATGGCGATCATCCCCAGGTCCTTCTTGGGCATGGCCTTGCCGGCCTGGGCGAACTTGGCCGCGGCGCCCATGGGGGTGGCCTTGGAGGCCTGGCCGCCGGTGTTGGAGTATACCTCGGTGTCCAGCACCAGCAGGTTGACGTTGCGCCCCTGGGCCAGGACGTGGTCCAGCCCGCCGTAGCCGATGTCGTAGGCCCAGCCGTCGCCGCCCACGATCCACACGCTGCGCTTCACCAGGTGGTCGGCCACGGTGGCCAGCAGCTTGGCCTCGGCCCCGGGGATCCGGACCAGGGCCTGCTTGAGTTCGGCCACCCGGCCGCGCTGGGCCTGGATCCCGGCCTCCGAGGACTGGTCGGCTTCCAGCAGGGCCTCGGCCCGTTGGCCGCCCAGGGGGTCAGCCAGGCGCTGCACCAGTTCCCGGGCCATGGTGGTCTGCTTGTCCACGGCCAGGCGCATGCCGAAGCCGAATTCGGCGTTGTCCTCGAACAGGGAGTTGTTCCAGGCTGGGCCCAGGCCCTGGGCGTTGGTGCAGTAGGGCGTGGTGGGCAGGTTGCCGCCGTAGACCGAGGAACAGCCGGTGGCGTTGGCGATCAGGGCCCGGTCGCCGAACAACTGGGTGAGCAGCTTGATGTAGGGGGTTTCGCCGCAACCGGCGCAGCAGCCGGAATACTCGAACAGCGGGCGCATGAACTGGCTGCCCTTCACGTCCAGCTTGAGGGCGGACCGGTCCGGGTCGGGCAGGCCGAGGAAGAAGGCGTAGTTGTCGCGTTCCGCCAGCCGCAGCGGGGGCTGGGGGGCCATGGTGATGGCCTTGCGGCCGGGCTCGCGCTTGTCCTTGGCCGGGCAGACCGAGACGCAGATGCCGCAGCCGGTGCAGTCCTCGGGCGCCACCTGGAGGGTGAATTTCTGGCCCTTGAACTCAGCACCCTTGTAGTCCACCGCCTTGAAGCTGGCGGGAGCCCCCTCCAGTCCGGCCGCCGGGTAGACCTTGGGGCGGATGGCGGCATGCGGGCAGATGAAGGCGCACTTGTTGCACTGGATGCAGAGGGCCCCGTCCCACACCGGGATGTCCAGGGCGATGTTGCGCTTCTCCCACTGGGTGGTGGCCACCGGCCAGGTGCCGTCGGCGTGGAAGGCGGAGACCGGGAGCTGGTCGCCGTTGCCGGCGATCATCACGGCGGTGACCTTCTGGACGAACTCCGGGGCCTCCTTGGCCACCGTCGCGGGCCGGGTGCGGGTGGCGCTGACGGCCCCGGGCACGGCCACCTGGTGCAGGTGGGCCAGGGTGGTATCCACCGCCTGGAAGTTCTTGCTGACCACGGCATCGCCCTTCTTGCCGTAGGTCTTCTGGATGGATTTCTTGATCTGGGCGATGGCCTCCTCCCGGGGCAGCACCCCGGAGATGGCGAAGAAGCAGGTCTGCATGATGGTGTTGATGCGCGCCCCCATGCCGGTGGCCCGGGCCACCTCGAACGCGTCGATGACAAAGAACTTCAATTGCTTGGTGACGATCGTCTGCTGCACTTCCCAGGGCAGGGAAGCCCACGCCTCGTCCTTGCCGAAGGGGGTGTTGAGCAGGAAGGTGGCGCCCTGGGCGGCGCTGGCCAGCATGTCGTACTTGTCCAGGAAGGAGGTGTTGTGGCAGGCCACGAACCCGGCCTGGTGGATCAGGTAGGCGGAACGGATCGGCCGCGGCCCGAAGCGCAGGTGGGAGATGGTGATGGCCCCGGCCTTCTTGGAATCGTAGACGAAATAGCCCTGGCCGTAGTTGTCGGTCTCCCCGGCGATGATCTTGATGGAGTTCTTGTTCGCTCCCACGGTGCCGTCCGAGCCCAGGCCATAGAACATGGCCCGCTTGACCTCGTCCGGCTCGATGTGGAAGTCCGGATCCACCGCCAGGGAACTGCCCATGACATCGTCCACGATGCCCACCGTGAAGTGGGTCTTGGGCCGGGACTTGGCCAGCTCGTCAAAGACCGCCTTCACGTGGGCCGGCGTGAATTCCTTGCCGGCCAGCCCGTAGCGGCCCGGAACCACCCGGGGCATGGCCTTGATGATGCCCTCCGCCCAGCATTCCTGCAGGGCCATGACCACGTCCAGGCAGAGCGGATCCGCGCTGGCGCCGGGTTCCTTGGTGCGGTCCAGCACGGCCATGGCGCGGACCGTGGCGGGCAGGGCCGCGACCAGGCGCCTGGCGGAAAACGGCCGGAACAGCCGGACCTTGAGCACGCCGATCTTCTCGCCCTGGGCCAGGGCCCATTCCACGTATTCGTGGACGGTCTCGCAGCCGGAGCCCATGAGCACCACGACCCGCTCGGCGTCGGGGGCGCCCACGTAGTCGAACAGCCGGTAGGCGCGGCCGGTGAGCTGGGCGAACTTGTCCAGCTCGCCCTGGACGATGTCGGGGCAGGCATAGAAGTAGGGGCTGATGGCCTCCCGGGTCTGGAAATAGGCATCGGGGTTCTGGGTGGTGCCGCGCACCACCGGGGCCTCCGGGCGCAGGGCGCGGCCCCGGTGGGCAGCCACCAGTTCATCGTCGATCATGTGGCGCAGATCGTCGTCCTCCAGGCGCTCGATCTTGGCCACCTCGTGGCTGGTACGGAAGCCGTCGAAGAAGTGCAGGAAGGGCACCCGGGAGCGCAGGCTGGAGGCCTGGGCGATGAGCGCGAAGTCATGGGCCTCCTGCACCGAGCTGGAGGCCAGCATGGCGAACCCGGTCTGCCGGCAGGACATGACATCGGAATGGTCGCCGAAGATGGAGATGCCGTTGTGGCCGATGGCCCGGGCGGAGACGTGCATGGTGAAGGCGCTGAGCTCGCCGGCGATCTTGCCCATATTGGGGATCATCAGCAGGAGCCCCTGGGAAGCCGTGAACGTGGTGGTGAGCGCCCCGGCCTGGAGCGAGCCGTGCACCGCGCCGGCGGCACCGCCCTCGGACTGCATTTCCGCCACCAGGGGCACGCTGCCCCAGATGTTCTTCCTGCCTTGGCTGGACCATTCGTCCGACCACTCGCCCATGTTGGAGGACGGGGTGATGGGATAGATGGCGATCACTTCATTGATGCGATGGGCAACCGAGGCCGCAGCCTCATTGCCGTCCAGAGTCACCATGGGACGGTGGGACATTTCTACTACTCCTAGTCTGGCTGTTGGGGTTTTGGGCGCCGATCGCGGGATCCGAAGCCGCCCGGCGCACGTCCGGAGCGCCCTGGTCAGGCGGTCCGGAGCGAATCCTGGTGGGCCTTGGCCATCTCGGCCAGGCTGGTGAAACGGAAGCTGCAGGTGGGCATGGATTCGGGCGGGAAGGTGGCGCCGGTGCCCTGCTTGCCGGCCCGACGGTGGATCCAGGCGTTGGCCAGGCCGATCCGGTTGGCAGGCAGATGGTCATGGAACAGGCTCTCGGCGGTGTGCAGGATGTCGCGCTTCTGGAACCCGTCCTTGCCCAGTTCCCGGATCATGTATTCGAAGTTGCGCGGGTCCGGCTTGTACGAGCCGATGTCCTGGGCGGTGAAGACGTGGTCGAACTCGACCTGCAGCCGCGCCTGGCTGCCCTTGAAGCTTTCCCGGTCGATGTTGGAAAGGATCACCAGCTTGTAGTATTTCTTCAGGTACTGCAGGGCCGCGGCGGAATCCACGAAGGCCGGCCAGTTCTTCACCGACTGCCCGTAGGCTTTGGCTTCCGTGGGATCCGGCCGGACGCCCCACTCCATGGCGAGCCGTTCGTAGACCCGGGTGAGCAGTTCGGAATAGATCATGGAGGGCGTTTCGGCCTGCTGGGAGGATTCGTGCTTGGCATGGGCCTCCAGCACCTGGTCGCGGGTGAAGGCATGGCCCACCCGGGCGAGAAGCGGCTTCAGGCCTTCGCTGATGCCGGTTTCCCAGTCGATCAGCGTGCCGTAGCAGTCGAAGGTCAGAACCTTGAAATCGGTCAGCCGGGAGGTTGGGGTGGGATGAGGATACATGATAGAGGCTCCTGAGGCAGGGAGAGGGGGACGAGGCCCCCCGGCTCGGGGGGCCTCCGGACAGGCCGCTTGGGTGTGCGGGCGCATTCCAGGGTGAGGAAGGATAGGGATGTTACCTGAAGGCCTCGAGCGCCTGGCTGAAGTCGGCGATCAGGTCGTCGGCGTCCTCGATGCCCACCGAGACCCGCATCAGGCCGAAGCTGATGCCCATCTTCCGGCGCTCCGCTTCGGACAGCCCATGGTGGGAGGAACTCACCGGGTGGGACAGGGTGGTGCGGTAGCCGCCCAGGGTCATGGCATAGTGGGCGAGGTTCAGCTTGCGCAGGAAGGCGTTGACCTTGGCCCGGTCGTCGGGCATCACGAAGCTGAGCATGGCGCCGAACCCGTTCTTCAGGATTCGTCGGGCCAGTTCATGCTGGGGATGGCTGGCCAGGCTCGGGTGGTTCACCTTGAGTACGTGGGGGTTCTGCTCCAGGGCCGCGGCCAGCTTGGTGGCGTTGTCCATCTGGCGCTGAACCCGGAGGTCCATGGTCCGGATGCCCCGCTGGACCAGCCAGGAGGTGAAGGCGTCGGAGGTGGTGCCCAGCAGCACCTGCAGGGCGTAGACCTTCTTCACCAGGGCTTCCGAACCGGTGACGCTGCCGGCGATGGCGTCGCTGTGCCCGTTGGCGAACTTGGTCAGGCTGTTGATGCTGGCGTCGGCCCCCAGCTTCAGGGGCTGCAGCGCCACCGAGGTGGTGAAGGTGTTGTCCACCACCAGCCTGGCCCCGTGCTCATGGGCGATGGCCGCCACCGCCTCCACGTCCACCACCGTGATCATGGGGTTGGAGATGGTTTCGGTGTAGAGCACCTTGGTGTTGGGCCTGAGCCCGCGCCGGATCGATTCCAGGTCGGTGAAGTCGGCGAAGCTGACCTCGATGCCGTACTTCTTGAACTGCTCGCTGAACAGTTGCAGGGTTTCGCCGTAGAGGGTCTGGTCGGAAAGGACGTGATCGCCCTGGGCCAGCAGCGCCATCATGGTGGTGGTGATGGCCGCCATGCCGCAGTTGAAGGCCAGGGAGGCCTCGCCGCCCTCCAGGTAGCTCACGAGTTCGGCCAGGGCGTTGCGGTTGGGATTCCGGGTCCGGATGTAGGTGTAGCCCTTGGCCTGGTACAGGGCCTCCAGGGCGTCCAGGTCCTCCACGTTGAAGGCGGTGCTGAGGTAGATGGGGGCGGTTTCCGGCATGTCCCGATTGCCATGGAGGTAGGCTCCCTGGTGCAGGATCTCCGTCGCCCGGCTGAATTTCTTGTTTTTCATGGCATTTCCTCTGATCGAGAACCTTTGGGGGTTGTTCCTTAACAACGGCTTAGCGGATGGCCTTGAGGGCCTGGTCGAAGTCCTCGATGATGTCCTCGACGTCCTCCAGGCCGATGGAGATGCGCAGGAGGCCGTCGGAGAGTCCCGCCTTGTCGCGTTCCTCCTTGGTCATGGCCCCGTGGGAGGTCTTGGTGTCGCTGACGGTCGTGGAGAAGGCCCCGAGGCTGGGCACCAGCTTGACCATCTTGAAGTTCCGGATCACGTCGTTGACGTTCTGTTCGGTGCCCAGGTCGATGCTGACCATGCCGCCGAACAGGCCCCGGCCGAAGGTCTCCTTGGCCACCTGGTGGGAAGGGGAGCTGGCCAGGCCGGAATACAGGGTCTGCCGGACCTTCTTGTGGTTCTGGAAGTATTCCGCCGCGGTCATGGCGCTGTGGCTGTGCTGGGCCAGGCGGATCTCCAGGGTGCGCATGCTGCGGATCAGCAGCCAGGCGTCGAACGGGCTCATGATCGGTCCGTAGGAGTGGCCCACGTCGGTGATGTGGTCGATGAGGGAACTCTGGTTCGCCACGATCACGCCGGCGAGGATGTCGCTATGGCCGCTCATGAACTTGGTGGCGCTGTAGACCACCATGTCCGCGCCGAGGGTGAGGGGCCGGCAGACCGGCGGGGTGGCGAAAGTGTTGTCGACGATCAGGAGACAGCCGTGGGCGTGGGCGCTGCGGGCCACCTTGCGGATGTCGATGACGTCGCAGGTGGGGTTGGCGATGGTCTCCATGTAGACCAGCTTGGTGTTGGGCCGGAAGTGGCGCTCCAGGTCCTCCTGCTGGAAGTCCACGAAGCTCACCTCCACCCCGAACTTGTCGTGCATCTCGGCCCGGAAGAACTTGTAGCTGGTTCCGAAGACGACCTTGTTCACCAGGATGTGGTCGCCGGCCTTGATGTTGGATATGACCGCCATGGAGATGGCGCCCATGCCGGTGGCATAGACCTGCGAGGCGGCACCCTCATCGATGGCGGTGAGGATCTCGCGCAAGCAGTCGTTGGTGGGGTTGCTGGTGCGCCCGTAGAGGTAACCCGGCAGTTCGTTCCGGTTCACCGCGGCCAGGGTTTCAGCATCCTCGAAGCAGTAGGCCGCGTTCATGTGCAGGGCCGGCACCTTGGGCGTGGAGGTGCCGGGCATGTCGATCTTGGCGCCCATGTGGGTGAGCTTGGTCATCATTCCGTTTTTCATTCGATTCCTCTTTTCCCCGCCGCAGCGGGAAGTGGTTGGATTGCAGAAGCGGGGCCGGCCATTGGCCTAGTCGATCTTTTCAAAACGTTTCAGATACTTGATGGTGCCGTGCTGGACGGTCTCCACCACGCAGGGCTTGTTGATGGGGTTGTGGGTGGCCGGGTCGATGGTCAGTTTGCCGGTGAGCACCGGGACGTCCTTGAGGTTTTCCAGCTGGGCGATGATCTTGGCCGGCTCCGCGCTCTTGCCCTTGGTGATGGCGGCGGCGACGGCGCGCATGGCATCCACCGCCATGACGCAGTTGGGCAGGATCGGCTCGGCGCCGTACTTGGCCCGGTAGGCAGAGATCCAGCCCTTGATGGTGGGATCCTCAAGGCTGGTCAGGTTGGTGAAGTAGGCGCCTTCCGCGGCATTGCCGGCCAGGGGCAGCACGTCGGGGGTGTCGCAGCTGTCATCGCTGACGAATACGCACTTGAGGCCCAGGCCCCGGCCTTGCTTCATGATCATGGCCGCCTGGGTCATGTCGGTGGGCAGGTAGATGACCTCGGGCTTGCAGCTCCTGATCTTGCCCAGGATGGCCCGGAAGTCCATCTCGCCGGAACGGTAGCCTTCCCGTGCCACCACGGATCCGCCGAACTTCGCCAGGTATTCCCGGAAGTACTGGTCCAGGCCCTGGGAATAGTCCGAGCCCACGTCGAAGATGACCGCGCAGCGCTTGGCCTTGAGGTCCGAGGTGATGAACTTGGCCGCCACGGAGCCCTGGAAGGGGTCGATGAAGCAGGCGCGGAAGGCGGTGCGAATCGGCCGCTTGGTGTCGTAATTGAAGGTCACCTTGGGATTGGTTGCGGAAGTCGCCATCATGGGGATGCCGGCCGCTTCGGTCACGGCGGTCATGGCGATGCCCGTGCCGCTGGAACCGGGACCGATGATGGCGCAGACGCCGTCGCCCACCAGCCGCTTGGCGACATTGACGCCCTCCAGCTGGTCGCCCTTGTAGTCATAGGCGATCAACTGGACTTGCCGGCCGAGGAGTCCGCCGGTGGCATTGATCCGGGCGATCTCGTCCTTCAGGGCGTTGTGTTCCGGGATGCCCCAGGGCGCGTTGCTTCCGGTCAGGGTGACCACCTGGCCGATCTTGATGGGTTCGGCCGCCCTGCCGAATTGAGCTGCCAAGGCCAGAAGCGGCAGCAGCGCGAACGTGAGTGCTTTCTTCATGGTTCCTCCGCGGGTGGTGGTTGGGATGGGAGTGGTTCCTGCTTCCGCCCAGGGCGGAAAGCATGGGGTGATGCGGTTGTTGCAATGCGGGCTAGTGCTTGATTCCCAGGTAGGCCCTCTTCACCATGGGGTCGCGCAGCAGGTCCTGCCCGGGACCCGACAGCACGCTCCGGCCGGTCTCGATCACGTAGGCATAGTCCGAGATGGCCAGGGCCTTGTTGGCGTTCTGTTCGGTCATGAAAATGGTCATGCCCTGGCTCCGGACCTCCTGGATGGTCTTGAACACCACCTGGATGATCAGTGGCGCCAGCCCCAGGGACGGCTCGTCCAGCATCAGGATCCTGGGCCGGCCCATCAGCCCCCGGGCGATGGCAAGCATCTGCTGCTCGCCGCCGGACAGGGTCCCGGCGTACTGCTTGATGCGCTCGCGCATGATCGGGAACAGGTCCAGCATCTTCTCCATGTCCTCGGTGATGCCGGCCTTGTCCCGGCGCAGGTAGGCGCCCATCATCAGGTTCTCCTTGACCGTGAGGTTGGCGTAGAGCCGCCGCCGCTCCGGCACCAGGCAGACGCCCTGGCCCAGCACCTGGCTGGCCTCGGCCACCAGCGGCTTGCCATCCACCAGGATGCTGCCGCTCTTGGCCTTGAGGATCCTGGCAATGGTCATCATCAGGGTGGACTTTCCGGCCCCGTTGGCGCCCACCATCGAAACGATCTGTCCCTTGCGCACCTCCAGGGAAAGATCCCGCAGGGCGTGGATCTGGCCATAGAACACATTGAGGTCCTGGATTTTAAGCACGTTCGTAATCCTCGCCCAAATAGGCTGTGAGCACGGCCGGGTTGTTCTGGATTTCCGCCGGCGTGCCCTCCGCCAGCTTTTCGCCGAAGTTCATGACGACGATGTGGTCGCAAAGTTCCATGACGACGTCCATGTGGTGTTCGATCAATAGGACGGTGAGATCGAAACGGCTCTTCACGGCCCGGATCAGGTCCGCCAGCGCCATGGACTCTTCAGGATTCATGCCTGCCGCCGGCTCGTCCAACAGCAGCAGCCTGGGTTCCAGGGCCAGGGCCCGGGCGATCTCCAGCTTGCGCTGCAGGCCGTAGGGCAGGCTGTCCGCGCGGGCCATGGGCCGGTCCGCCAGGCCGACGGTGTCCAGGTAATCCATGGCCGTCCGGCGCAGTTCCTTCTCCTTCCGGCCCACCCCCCACATCCGGGTCAGGGCGCGGAAGATCCCGTAGGTGGTATGCCGCAGGTCCAGGGCGATGACCACGTTCTCAAGCAGGGACAGGTTCCTGAACAGGCGGATGTTCTGGAAGGTCCGGGTGATGCCCCGCTTGACCACCTGGTCCGGCCGGATGCCGCCGATGGCCTGGCCCTGGAACAGGATCTCTCCGCTGGTGGGGCGGTAGACCCCGGTCACCAGATTGAAGATGGTGGTCTTGCCGGCGCCATTGGGACCGATCACCCCGGTGATCATGCCTTCCTGGGCGGCGAAGGAAAGGCCGTTGCAGGCGACGATGCCGCCGAAATGCTTGGACAGGTTCTTGGTTTCGAGAATGTTCGCCATGGCTAGGCCACCGTCCCCTTCGGTTGGTCGAGGTTCCCGCCCTTGCCGAACAGGCGCCGGAACAGGTTGATGGTTCCCCGGATGGTGAATTCCCGGTAGCCCAGAATGCCCTGGGGGCGCAGCACCATGATCGCCACCAGCACGGCGCCGTAGGTCACCATGCGCCACATGTTGGCCATGCGCAGGGCCTCCGGGATGGTGGCGAACAGCAGCGCCGCCAGGATCGGACCGGTGATGCTGCCCATGCCCCCGGTCACCACCGCGATCACCAGCATGGAGGATTGGGCCCCGGTGAACAGGCTCGGCTGGATGAAGCCCAGGTAGTGGGCGAACAATCCGCCGGCAAGACCGGCCAGGGTGGCGCTGAAGAACAAAGAACGCAACTGCACCCTGAACAGGTTGATGCCCATCATCTCGGCCGCAGTGGCATCTTCCCGGGCCGCCACCGCCATCCGCCCGTACTTGGAGAACACGAAATGGATGGTGACGAAGACGGTGATGATCAGGAGCACTAGAATGTTGGTGAAGTTGGCGTAGGTGGTGATGCCCGGCAGGCCGCGCGCCCCCTGCGTGATGGACATGTTCTCCAGGATCATCTTGAAGGCTTCGCCAAAACCCAAGGTGGCGATGGCGAAATAGTCACTGCGCAGTTTGGCCCGCAGGGTGGGCACGCCGATCACCAGGCTGAGCAGCCCGCTGACCAGGGCCCCCGCCGCCAGGGCAAGGTAGAAGTCGACCCCGTAGAAGTGGGTGAGGATGGCCGCGGTATAGGCGCCGCTGGCGATGAAGGCGGCGTGTCCCAGCGAGAACAGGCCGGTGAAGCCGGTGAATACGGTCACGCCCAGCACGGCGATGATGTTGATCATGGCCAGACACAGGATGCCTTGAATGTAGAACCACATGCTCTGTGTCCTCCTCAGACTTTCTCTTCCAGGTTTTTGCCCAGGAGACCCAAGGGCAGGAAAATGAGCAAAACGATCAGGAACGAAAAGCTGAACACATCCCGGTAGGTGGACGACACGTAGACGCTCACCAGGGATTCCAGGATGCCCAGCACCACGCCTCCGATCACCGCCCCGGGCAGGCTGCCCAGACCGCCGACCACCGCCGCGATGAAGGCCTTGTTGGTGATGTTGCCCATGGTGGGATAGACCATGTACTTCATGCCGAAGAAGGTGCCGGAGATGCCCGCCAGGAATCCGGACAGCACGAACACCAGGCCGATGGTCCGGCCCAGGTTGACCCCGTTGATCTGGGCCACGGTGCTGTCGTAGGAGACCGCGCGGATGCCGATCCCCAGCCGGGAATGGTTGATGAAGTAGTTCAAGGCATAGATGGCCGTGAAGGAGAAGATGATGGCGAACAGGTCCAGGTAGCCCAAGGTGATATCCCCGAACTCCAGCACCTGGGACTGGAACACCTCGGGAAACGCCAAGTAGTGGGCGCCGATCAGCACATAGACCATGTTCTCCAGGAAGATGGCGGTGCCCATGGCGCTGATCATCAGGAACAGCGAGGGCGCCTTGCGCTTCCGCAAGGGGCTGTATGCCACCTTCTCGTTCAGCACGCACAGGGCCGCACTGCCCACCATGGACAGGACCAGCGCCAGCCAGAAGGGCAACCCGAACTTGGTCATGCTGTAGAAGGCCACGTAGGCGCCGTACATGATAACGGTGCCATAGGCCCAGTTACTGAATCCCATGATGCTGTACACCAGGGAATAGCCCACGGCCATAAGAGCATAAATACCTCCTATGGCAAGTCCTGTTACTAACGTCTGCAACAACATCGCTGTTTAAACTCCTTTAGAAGTGGGTGGGAACCAGGAATGTCCCGGCCCGGACAACCGGGCTCCAGGAGGACTGTTGAAACGTTTTGCGGCCAGATTGGTGAAGAGCTTGTAACGAAGAGTATAAAATTCCGAACGAGCATTTTTCATCAAAGGCAAGAAGGGAAACAGCAGATTATTGCGAATTGGACCACCCTCCGGGACATCCGGCGGCCGCGCCGGTGGGAGCCTGCGGGCGCGGGGGAGCCGGCCCCCGGGGCCGGGAACGGGCCCGGATCGGCCCAGGGTTAACGCATGACGGGGTCATGCTGCGCCTGACCCTCGTGCATTCCTCTTGCTGCAATATGGGCAACGGTAAAAAATCAACTGTAAACACTTGTCATCCATTGGCTCTGCCCAACGGCATTCCCAGCCACGACACCTTCGACCGGATCTTTCGCATGCTGAACCCGCGCGCCATCAGTGAGGTGTTTCTGGACTGGGTCCGGGGGATTCGGGACAAGATCCCCATCCACCCGCTCCTGCTCGGCTGAGCAGGTTGCGGCCATCACCTCAATAGCCTGGGGGACCTCCGGTGGGGTCCTCGTTCTCCGGCATCAGGCATTCCCAAAAGCCCTCCTGGTGGAGCCAGGTGGGATCGGCATTCAGGCGGATGTAATCGTCAGGGTCCATGCCCTCAATGGTTGGCGGTCGTCTGACTCGCTTCTGCTTCCCCCGCACGAAGATCCACATGAATTTCTGCCGAAGCCGGGCCTTTTCCGCCTTCTGCCGGCGTGAGGTAGCGATTTTCCTGCTCAGTGGCGGCAGGGCACTTTGGGTTAGGTGGGCGGAAACGGAAGGCTCGGTCGTCACGGACATGAAGCGCAACGGCTGGTTTAATCCCTTCATTTAAATCATTCTGGCTGCGGGAGGGGTCCATGGGCAAAGGGAGGTTGGAGGCGTTCAGCGATGGTGTTCTGGCGATCCTAATCACGATCATGGTTCTGGAATTGAAGGTGCCACGAGGAGGTGGGTTTGGTTCCCTGGGCATCCTAGTGCCTACTTTCCTCAGTTATGTTCTGAGCTTCATCTACCTCGGGATCTACTGGAACAACCACCATCACATGATGCACACCGTCACCCGGGTTAGCGCCACTATCCTGTGGGCGAACCTGCACCTGCTTTTCTGGTTATCCCTGGTGCCTTTCGTGACCGCCTGGATGGGCGAGAACCATTTCGCCGCACCACCAATGGCTCTTTACGGTGGGATCTTGCTGATGTCGGCCATCGCGTACGCGATGCTACAGCGCACCATCCTGTCGAGCCTGGGGCCCCAGTCGCGGTTGGCCACAGCGTTGGGGAGGGATCTAAAAGGCAAGATCTCCCCAATCCTGTATGCGCTTGCCATCCCATCGGCCTTCTTCAGCCACTGGGTCGCGGGCGGGTTGTATGTCCTTGTGGCCATGATGTGGCTGGTTCCTGACCGTCGCATTGAAACGGCCTATTCAGACAAGGCCTGAAGTCTCAGGAAACCGGGCCCGGCCCAGCTCCGCAGCGCCACCGGATCGGCCGGGATTGCTACCGGGTTGTCCATGGCTCCCGGAAAAAACGATTTTATGCCGCGTTCGATATCAACAACGGCAACGCCTGCTTTTGCATAAGACTATCTTTTTGCTTGCCCCACCTATGGGATTCTCTGACCGCCCCTCCCGGCGATCAGGACAGCGAAAGGAGCTTCAATGCTTACAGGAAACGAATTGGCCGATGTCACCCATGGCAAGAGCGGCACCACCAAGGAGTGGCTGGCCAAGGCCGCGGATTGCATTCCCAGAGGCGTGGCGATCGTGAACGAAGTGTTCGCCGCCGAGGCCAAGGGAGCGGTGATCCAGGACCTGGACGGCAACATCTACCTCGACTGCTTCGCCGGAGTGGGCGTGCTCAACGGCGGCCACCGCCCGCAGCCGGTGGTGGATGCCATCAAGGCCCAGGCGGACAAGTACCTGCACACCTTCTTCCACCAGATGCCGCACCAGCCGTACGTGGCCCTGGCCGAGAAGGTGGTGAAGCTGGCCCCGGGCGATTTCAAGAAGAAGGCCGCCTTCTTCAACAGCGGCTCGGAGTGCGTGGAAAACGCGGTCAAGATCGCCCGCATCGCCACCAAACGCGACGCGGTGATCTGCTTCGGCTGCGCCTACCACGGCCGCACCATGCTGACCGCCTCGCTCACCTACAAACTCAAGCCGTACAAGGTCGGCTTCGGGCCCTCGGCGCCCGGCATCCACCGCGCCGCCACCGCCTACTGCTACCGCTGCCCCTGGAATTCCACCTACCCGGGTTGCGGCATGCACTGCCTGGAGCAGTTCAAGCCGTTCTTCAAGGGGGAGGTGGATCCCGCCGAGGTGGCCGCGATGGTCATCGAACCGGTGCACGGGGAAGGCGGGATCGTGGTGCCGCCCAAGGAGTTCCTGCCCGGGCTCAAGGCCATCTGCGCCGAGCACGGCATCCTGTTCGTGGCCGACGAGGTCCAGACTGGCTTCTACCGCAGCGGCAAGCCGTTCGCGGTGAGCCAGAGCGGGGTGGTGCCGGATCTGCTGGCCTGTGCCAAGTCCATCGCCGCCGGCATGCCCCTCAGCGGGGTGGTGGGCCGCGCCGAGATCATGGACGCCCCGGCCCCCGGCCAGCTTGGCGGGACCTTCAGCGGCAACCCGGTATCCTGCGCCGCCGGCGTGGCGGCCCTGGACTACTATGAAACCCAGGACCTGGGCGGACGCGCCGAAAAGATCAACCAATACGTCATGGGCCGGCTGCGGGCCATGCAGGCGAAGCTTCCGGCCCTGGGCGACATCCGCGCGCTGGGCGCCATGATCGGCGTGGAGTTCGTCAAGGACCCGCGCACCAAGGAACCGTACCCCGAAGCGGTGAAGCGCATCACCCGGGAGTGCTTCGACCGCGGCCTGATCGTGCTGGGCGCCGGGGTCTTCGACAACGTGATCCGGATGCTCATGCCGCTGGTGATCACCGACGACCAGATGGCCCAGGCCATGGACATTTTCGAAGCCTCCTGCACCAGGGTCTTGAGTTAGGCTGGTCTATAAGTCATCAGGGAGACTGCCCGTGCCTTCGATCAAGGCGTTGAAGCTGGATCGCATCGACATCCATATCCTGGCCGAACTGCAGCGTCAGGGCCGGATGGGCAACAACGACTTGGCCGAAACGGTCGGGCTTTCGCCAAGCCCCTGCCTGCATCGGGTGCGGCGGCTTGAGACGGCGGGGTACATCACGGGCTACAGCGCCCACCTGAACCTGGTCAAGCTGTGCGATCCCCAGGTGGTGTTCACCCAGGTGACGCTGGCCAACCACCGCCGGGAGGATTTCCTCCGCTTCGAATCCGCCATGGCAGCCCAGCCTGAACTGATGGAAGCCCACCTGGTCAGCGGCGGTTTCGACTACCTGCTGAAGTTCATCACCCGCAGCATCTCCGAATACCAGACGCTGATGGACAACCTGCTGGCCCGTGAGCTCGGGATCGTCAAATATTTTAGTTTTATAGTTTTAAAAACTCCCATCATCAAGACGGAATATCCGCTGTCGGTGGTGGTGGAAATGCCCAAGGACTGATTCCCCCAGCTGGTGGTCGGGGTCCTGGTTCGAGGCGCCGTGGTTCTCCCTGGAGAGCCGCGGTGCTGTCTTCCGCAACGAAATGATCGAGGAGGTATCGCATGCATTCCCTGAAAGATCAAAACTTGTTCCGCCAGGCCTGCTATGTGGACGGGAGCTGGGTCCAGGCGGATTCCGGCCAGACGATTCCGGTGGTGGATCCGGCCAGCGGCGAGTCCATCGGCACCGTGCCGCGCATGGGGGCCGCCGAAACCCGCCGGGCCATCCTGGCCGCCGAGGCGGCCCTGCCGGCCTGGCGGGCCCGCACGGCCATGGAACGCTCGGCCATCCTCCGCCGCTGGTTCGAGCTGATCATGGCCAACCAGGAGGACCTGGCCGTGCTCATGACCGTGGAACAGGGCAAGCCCCTGGCCGAATCCCGGGGCGAGATCGCCTACTCCGCCTCCTTCCTGGAGTGGTTCGCCGAGGAGGGCAAGCGGGTCTATGGCGACACCATCCCCTCCTTCGCCGGCGACCGGCGGATCGTGGTGCTCAAGCAGCCCATCGGGGTGGTGGCGGCCATCACCCCGTGGAATTTCCCCTCGGCCATGATCACCCGCAAGGCGGGGCCGGCCCTGGCGGCCGGGTGCACCATGGTGCTCAAGCCGGCCTCGGCCACCCCCTATTCGGCCCTGGCCCTGGCCGAGCTGGGCGAGCGGGCCGGAATCCCGGCCGGGGTGTTCAACGTGGTGACCGGCTCCGCCGGACCCATCGGCCAGGAGCTGTGCGCCAACCCCGTGGTGCGCAAGCTCACCTTCACCGGGTCCACCGAAATCGGCAAGCAGCTGCTGGAACAGTGCGCCGCCACGGTGAAGAAGGTGTCCCTGGAGCTGGGCGGCAACGCCCCGTTCATCGTGTTCGAGGACGCCGATCTGGATGCGGCGGTGGCCGGGGCGATCGCCTCCAAGTTCCGCAACACCGGCCAGACCTGCGTCTGCACCAACCGGTTCCTGGTCCAGGACCGGGTCTACGACGCCTTCGCCCAGCGGCTGGTGGCGGCGGTGGAGCGGCTCCAGGTGGGCGACGGGCTCACGTCCGGGGCGGAGCAGGGTCCGCTCATCGACATGGCCGCCGTGCTCAAGGTGGAGGAGCACATCGCCGACGCCGTGGCCAAGGGCGGCCGGATCCTGCTGGGCGGCCAGCGCCATGCTCTGGGCGGCACCTACTTCCAGCCGACCATCCTGGCGGAAGTCACCCCGCAGATGGCGGTGACCCGGGAGGAGACCTTCGGCCCGGTGGCCCCGCTGTTCCGCTTCCACACCGAGGACGAGGCCATCCGGATGGCCAACGACACCCCCTACGGCCTGGCCTCCTACCTCTACACCCGGGATCTGGCCCGCAGTTGGCGGGTGTCCGAGGCGCTGGAATACGGCATCGTCGGCATCAACGCCGGCCTGGTCTCCTCCACCGTGGCGCCCTTCGGCGGGGTGAAGGAATCCGGGCTCGGACGGGAAGGCTCCAAGTACGGCATCGAGGAATTCCTGGAGGTCAAATACCTCTGCATCGGCATCGGCTAGTATTAAGTTCTCTGAATATTTTTAATAAATAGAAGGAGGGGGCGAGCGGCCATTTCGGCGTTCGGCCCCTTTCGTTTTGTCGGCAGCTTGCCCACCCCCCAATCCAGATCAACGCGCCGCAGAAGAGCCAGCAAGCCTTCTTTCATCGTTTTTCATCCCCGTTCATCCGGTTCATCCCCGTCGAACAAAAACCAAGAGTGCTGTCCAGGCGCAGAAACACTGTGCGTCGGCATCATCATCAGCTTTTTCTCGACGGGGATGAACCGGATGGACGGGGATGGAGGGGATAAGAAAACGGATCAAAAATCCCCGGCTGTGGGCTCCGGCCGTCCTCGGGATCGCTGATCCAGTTTGAGGAGGGCAAGGCATGCTCACGGCTGCTCCAACCATGTGGCAAAAGTTTAGTGAACAAGAGAACTCTGTACCAGGGGTCACGGCACCGAAAGAAAATTTACGTACGCTAGGAAACGCTCATCGGGCCGGAACTGGCTTTCGGAGGGGCCAAGATGGATGGCCAAGAACCCAGAGGCCAATTTAGATCGGGATTACCCCTTCTAGCCACCCGTTCTGGCCATGGCCCAATTGGGTGTACCCATCTTGACAATTTAATAATTCATGCAATACAGGCAAACCAAGCCTAATCGGCTTTGATTTTATGAATATTGCTTAGCGTACGTAAATTCCTCTTCGGTGCCGTGACCCCAAACACACCCGATTTGGGATGAATTCATGAGCCATGTATGTCGGATGGCCGGCCCAGTGTGGCTTCGGCAGAATCAACAGGCCAATCCGGAATGCCGTAGAGATGCCCGGTGATGGACTCGGGATGCTGTTTCTCCAGCGCTTCGTACCGCGGGTATCCTTCGGCTTCAATGCCTATGTAGCCGTTCCAGCCATCCGTGATGACGGTCGAACCCGGTTCAATGCTCGCTTTCACGAAAGGGAAACGGTCGTTTGTTCACCACAGATGGTCTGTCAGGGCACGATGAGGCCGATCTTGTTGCCACTCTCTTCTGTGAACCAGATATTGCCGTCGGGCCCTGCGGTGATGACGACTGGCGTGCTACTTGCGGTGATGCCAGCGGAGAACTCGGTAATGGCGCCGGTGGGGGTGATTCTTCCAATCTTGTTGCCGACATATTCTGTGAACCAGAGATTTCCGTCGGGCCCTGCGGTGATGCCAACTGGCCCGCTGCTAGCGGTGATGCCAGCAGAGAACTCGGTGATGGCGCCGGTAGGGGTGATTCTTCCAATCTTGTTGCCGTTCTCTTCTGTGAACCAGAGATTGCCGTCGGGCCCTGCGGTGATGCCAATCAGATGGCTATTTGCCGTGATGCCAGCAGAGAACTCGGTGATGGCGCCGGTGGGGGTGATTCTTCCAATCTTGTCGCCACCTATTTCTGTGAACCAGAGATTGCCGTCGGGCCCTGCGGTGATGAATTCTGGTTGGCTGTTTGCCGTGATGCCAGCAGAGAACTCGGTGATGGTGCCAGCGGGGGTAATCCTTCCAATCTTGTCGGCAGACTTTTCTGTGAACCAGAGATTGCCGTCGGACCCTGCGGTGATGCCGACTGGCCCGCTGCTAGCGGTGATGCCAGCAGAGAACTCAGTGATGGCGCCGGTGGGGGTGATTCTTCCAATCTTGTGGCCGCGATATTCTGTGAACCAGAGATTGCCGTCGGGCCCTGCGGTGATGCCAGCTGGCCCGCTGCTAGCGGTGATGCCAGCAGAGAACTCGGTGATGGCGCCGGTGGGGGTGATTCTTCCAATCTTGTTGCCGTCCGCTTCTGTGAACCAGAGATTGCCATCGGGTCCTGCGGTGATGAAGGATGGAGAGCTGCTTGCGGTGATGCCAGTAGAGAACTCGGTAATGGTGCCAGTGGGCTCAGTGATCACCAGGGAGAAGTTCTGGGCCCCCTCGGGATTGGTGCCGTTGGAGGCAGTGAAGGTTAGGGAGTAGGTACCGTGGCTTCCGGTGGCCGGAACTCCGCTCAGCACGCCGGTAGAGGGATTGAAGGTCGTCCCCAGGGGCAGAGTCCCCCCCAAAGTGAGGGTGGGGGCGGGTGTGCCGGTAGTGGTAACCGTGAAGGTCCCCAAGGTGCCCTCATGGAACCTTGCCTGGTCGGCACTGGTAATGGTTGGCGCTGTGGTGGGGGTGGCGGTGTTGTCGTAGAGGCGCGGGGACGTGCTCGTGCACGCCAAGTTGGACCCCAATGCTACACAGACCAGCAGGCCAGCCATATCTATTGATCGCATGTAATCCCCATTCCCCTGGACTGTATATAAAGAATCACTTTATCCGGTTTGAGGGGCACTGTCTGTCAGGAAAATCGGCCCGTCGTTGAGAAGCGATGATGCTTCGCCACCCCTGGACGAATCCGGAGTTCTTACGTGAGTTGAGCGTCCCGTCCCCAGTGTGTTTCCGGGGGCGGGCGTGTCGCTGAACTGGCTACGGTGTGCTGAGCTGGAGCAGGTCATAGACCCGCTTCTGGTAGGGAGTGATCGGGGTGGTGCGGCGGAAGGTGGGCAATTTTGGGATGCCCGGCAGGACGATCTGCTGGGTCCGGTTGGCCGGCGGGCGACCCCCGGCGCAAAACCCCCACCAATTTGGGGTCCGGGAAAGCACCTGTTCATGCGGGTTTCCGAGGCCCATTCAGGGTAGCGCTAAAACTATAGTTTTTGCGCGGGGAGCCCGCTGCCAAATCCTGCCCCAAAACCGCAGGGGTGCGTCCACTCACTCCTGCTACTGAAAAGGGAGAGAAGGACGATGGACCGGTTACTTCTTGGCCATCCATCTTGCCCCCCCCAAAGGCCGACACCCACCTGATGAATATTTCTTAGCGTACGTAAATTCCCCTTCGGTGCCGTGACCCCTACCAGAGCGGATCCTCTTCCGCTGGAGCGCGTTGCGGGGCTGCATAGCCTGAGGCTCAGTCGCAGCCGGCGCGGTCCGCGCGGAACCCGCAACGCCTGCGGAGAACCCCGCGCACAGGGCCCAGGATCCCTTAAAGGTCGCGGCTGCATCGGATTGCACAAATTTGGAGGCGGCGAAGATTGCCCATCTTCCCTGCGCGGTGATCGCCGCTGGGGGGGCCGGCGATGCCGTTGGACCCCCTCCGGATGCTATTGGGCGGCTCTTCTTGGCGGTTCTGGCCGGTATTTCCATAGTGGCCTGGTTCTGAGGACTATCCAAAAAGGAGAAGCCCT
>JARLGP010000262.1 GCA_031292735.1 Holophaga sp. | reverse complement strand
TGGCCGCCGCCCGCTACCGGGCGCCGCGGGCGGCCCCGGTCCCGACCCTGGTGCTGGCCGGCGCCGCGGACGGCCTGGTGGACCCGCGCTGCTCCCGCGCGATCGCCCGCCGCTGGCAGTGCCCCATGGCGCTCCACCCCCAGGCCGGCCACGACCTGCCGCTGGATGACGGAGCCTGGGTGGCCGGCCAGATCCGCGACTGGCTTGGCTGATTCCCTCTCCTTTTCGGAGGGGTGAATTCCAATTGTGTGAGATGGTTGCTGGGAGTTGGGCCCTTCCACGGGCCTGGGCAAGGGGTGAGGCGCATGGGTGGACAGCGGCGGTGGGGCGGGCCGGGGCGGCTGGGGGCCGTCGGCCTGCTGGCGCTGGCCTGCTGGTTCGGGGCGGCCTGGTGGATCGCCGGGTACCAGACCGAGCGGCGCGCCAGGGTGCTTCTGGCCGAGGGGCAGGACCGGCTGCAGCAGCACATCCAGGGCACGGCCGAAGGGCTGGCCACCAACCTGAAACTGCTGCATGGCCTGCCGGCCGCCATCGGCAGCGACAGCGCGCTCCACCAGCTGCTGAAATCCGGAGAAGGGCGCAGGGAGGTGGACCAGCTGCTGGAAGGGGCCACCGCCGGGCTCAAGGCGCTGAGCGTGGTCTGGCTGCTGAACCCGCGCGGGGACTGCATCGCCGCCAGCAACTTCCGCAGGCCGGACAGCTTCGTGGGCACCAACTACGCCGACCGGGACTACTTCCGCCAGGCCATGGCGGGCCAGATCGGCAGGCAGTTCGCGGTGGGCCGGAAAAGCCACATCCCGGGCCTGTTCTTTTCGGCCCCGGTGACCGAAGGGCGGGTGCTGGGGGTGGTGGCCGGCAAGGTGGACTTGCCGACCCTGGACACCTGGATCAGCCAGACCGAGGCCTTCCTCAGCGACCGGCTGGGGGTGGTGATCCTGGCCCGGAGCAAGGAACTGGAATTCCGCACCCTGCCCGGCGCCCAGGTGGCCAGCCTGGACCCCGCCGAACTGGACGCGCGCTACCTGAAGCACCGCTTCCAGGAGATCGCCATCGAGCCCTGGGGCGACCCGCGCCACCCGCAACTGAAGCGGTTCAACGGCAGCGCCGTCCCGGTGCTCATGGCGGCGCGGCTGCTGGCGGACGACGACCTGACGGTGAACGTCGTCGAGCCGCTGCCCGGCATGGTGGTGCTGGCCCGGGAGCAGGGCTGGCTGTTCGCGCTGCTGGCGCTGCTGGGCAGCGCGGTGATCGGCTGCGCGGTGGCGACCTGGAACTACATCCGGCACATGACCCTGGCCCGGGCCGCGCTGAACGCCAAGCTGGTGGAGCTGGCCCACGCCAAGAGCGCCGCCGACGCGGCCAACGTGGCCAAGAGCCGGTTCCTGGCGACCATGAGCCACGAGATCCGCACCCCGCTCAACGGGGTGCTCGGCATGGCCGAGCTGCTGCTGTCGGAGGATCTGGACGCCGCGGTGCGGCAGGACTACGCCCGCACCATCCTCAACTCCGGCACCACCCTGCTCACCCTCATCAACGACATCCTCGACCTGTCCAAGGTGGAAGCCGGCCGGATGGAGCTGTCCCTGGCGCCGTTCGCGCCGGACATGCTGCTCAAGGAGACCGTCGCCCTGTTCGCCGAGATGGCCGGGCGCAAGGGGCTGGCCCTGGAGGACCACTGGACCGGTCCGGCCGGGCAGGCCTACCTGGGCGACCCCATGCGCCTGCGCCAGATGCTGTCCAACCTGGTGAACAACGCCATCAAGTTCACCGAGCAGGGCGCCATCCGCATCGAGGCCGCCGAACGGGAACGGGACGGCGCCACCGCGCTGCTGCAGTTCACGGTGACCGACAGCGGCATCGGCATCCGCCCGGAGCTGCGCGGCCAGCTGTTCCAGCCGTTCCTGCAACTGGACAGCTCCACCACCCGCGCCTACGCCGGGACCGGGCTCGGCCTTTCCATCGTGCGCAGCCTGGCCCGTTTGATGGGCGGCGAGGTGGGGGTGGAAGGGGCGGAGCCGGCCGGCTCCCGGTTCTGGTTCCGCATTCCCTGCGCGGTGGCCGACGATCCGGTGCGCCCCCTGGACCCGCCCCAGCCGGCCGGAGCGCGGGACGCGGAGGCCGGCCCGGTCGGCCGGATCCTCCTGGTGGAGGACAACCCCACCAACCGCAAGGTGATCGAGGCGCTGCTGAAGAAGTGCGGGTACCGGGTGCACAGCGTGGAGAACGGCCTGCTGGCCACCGAGGCGATCACCGGCGGCGAAGCCGCCGACCTGGTCCTGATGGATTGCCAGATGCCGGTCATGAGCGGGTTCGAGGCCACCGAACGGATCCGCGCCTGGGAGCGGGAACGCGGCGCCGGGCGGCTGCCCATCGTCGCCCTGACCGCCGGAGCCTTCGAAGGCGACCGCAACCACTGCCTCCAGGCAGGCATGGACGATTTCGTCACCAAGCCGGTGGATTTCGCGCTGCTGCCGGCGGTCATCGCCGGCTGGCTGGACCGCCAGAAATAACTGCCGGATGGCGCCCCGCCATGGGAGAATTTGGTGTTGCAAATCCGACGCGGCGCTCACCCTGCTTGATTGAATGGTAAATTGGCACTCAGCGATCCCCCTAAGGGCACCCACCATGACCCATGAGATCTCCAATAAAAGGGAATTCACTCGTGTCCTGGTCACCGCCCATACGGTGATCAAGGCGGGGGGGATCACCCTGTCCGGGGCGCCGACCCATTCCCTCAGCATGAAGGGCATGTCCATCCAGACCAGCGAACGGCTGCCGGTGGGCACCGAGTGCGAGATCACCATCGTGCTGGTGGAGGGCGAGGTGGAGATCCAGGTGCTGGGCACGGTGGTGGTGCATCTGGACGACGGGATCGCCTTCCAGTTCACCAAGATCCTCGGCCTGGAAAGCTTCGAGCACCTGCGCAACCTGGTGTTCTACAACGCCAAGGACGTGGAGCAGGTGGAGACCGAATTCACCAGCCACACGGGGATCAAGAAGCGGGATTAGGATCACCCCAGCGGCGGAAACCCGGCAGTTCCAGGCCGAACACATCCAGGATGCGGCCCACCACGTGCCGGGTCATGTCCTCGATGCCGGCGGGCCGGGTGTAGAAGGTGAGCATCGGCGGCAGGATCACGGCGCCCAGTTCCGCCACCGTCAGCAGGTTGCGCAGGTGCACCCGGTTCAGCGGGGTTTCCCGCGGCACCAGCACCAGCGGGCGCCGCTCCTTGAGGGTCACGTCGGCGGCCCGCAGCAGCAGGTTGTCGGCGTAGCCCGAAGCGATGCCCGCCACGGTCTTCATGCTGCAGGGAACCACCACCATGCCGCAGGTCCGGAAGGTGCCGCTGGCGATCAGCGCGCCCACGTCCTCCACCGGATGGAAGCGGGTGGCCAGTTCGGCCACCGCCTTCAGGGCGTAGGGCGTCTCCAGGGCGATGGTGCGCCGGGCCCCGTCGCTCACCACCAGGTGGGTTTCCCAGTCCGGAATGGCGCGCATGGCCTGGAGCAGCTCGATGCCCAGGATGGCGCCGCTGGCCCCGCTGATGCCCACCACCAGGCGCTTCGCTCCGGTCATCAGGATCCCCCCCGGCCATCATAGCCTAGGCCGTGGTCAGCTTGCGCCGGCCGAACGCGTAGCCCCCGGCCAGCACCAGACTGTAGATGCCGATCACGATGGTGAACGCGAAGAACTTCCAGGCGCCGCCCTGGGCCACCCAGGCCTGGTAGAGCTTGAAGGTGAACAGCGCGGTGAGCGCCTGGCAGGCCAGCACCATGCCCAGCGCCCGCAGCCGGTCGAATTCCAGCCGGAAGAACAGGGTGGGCAGGGCCCACAGCGCCATGGCGCCGATCAGCGGATACCAGAGGTTGTTCCAGAGGGCCATGATGAAGCCCTTGTGCGCCGCCAGGTCGGGCAGGAAGTCGCTGCTCCACTGCAGCAGCAGCACGAAGCCGATGCCCAGGGCCGCCAGCACCGCCACCCAGTCGAAGATCTCCTGGACGCTGACCTCCTTGCCGATGGCCGTGTCGATCTTGTGGTCGCGGGTCTCCTTGATGAAGAACGCCCCCACCACCACGGTGGCCAGGGCGATGGCGATGGGGTAGAGCAGGCCGGCGTAGATGGCGTGGGCGCCGAACGCCTCCTTGGCCACCGCCGAGGCGGTGAGCGCGGTGGCGATGAGCGGCAGGAAGCCGCCGAACCAGCCGTTGCCCAGGTGGTAGGGCAGGGACATGGAGGTGTAGCGGATGTTGGTGGGGAACAGCTCCACCAGGAACGCGGCGATGGGGCCGTAGACCATGGTGACGTAGAGGATCTGCACGAACACCAGGGCCATCAGGGCCACCAGGTTGGGGAACGGGATGGCCGAAAGCATCACCACCTTCGCGCCGCCCACCAGGGCCGGGGTGGCGGCCTTCATGCCCATGTAGATGGGCACGTAGGTGAGTGCCGCCAGCAGGCAGCCCCAGAGCATCACCTTCTTGCGCCCGATCCGGTCGGACAGGTGGCCGAACACCAGGAAGAACGGCGCGCCCAGCAGCAGCGCCACCGACACGATCAGGTAGGCGGGAAGCCAATGCAGCTTGAGCACCGCCAGGAGGAAGGTGAGGGCGTAGAACTGCCCGGTGTACCACACCACCCCCTGGCCCGCAGTGGCGCCGAACAGCGCCAGCAGCACGTAGCGCAGGTTCTCGGGGCGGGTGAAACTTTCCTTCAGGGGGTTCTTGGACACCTTGCCTTCGCTCTTCAGCTTGGTGAACAGGGGGCTTTCCTTCAGCTTCATGCGGATGTAGAGGCTCACCGCCAGCAGCAGGAAGGAGAACAGGAAGGGGATGCGCCAGCCGGCCAGGCCGTTGCCGACGCCGTCCTTGAAGGCCGCCTCGCCCATGAACCAGCGGGTGCCGCCGATGATCGCCATGCTGGCGAAAAAGCCCAGGGTGGCCGTGGTCTGGATGTAGCTGGTGTAGTAGCCGCGCCGTTCGTCGGGCACGTGCTCGGCCACGTAGGTGGCCGCGCCGCCGTACTCGCCGCCCAGGGCCAGGCCCTGCATGAGCCGCAGCAGCACCAGGATGATGGTGGCCCAGATGCCGATGGCTTCGTAGGTGGGCAGCAGGCCCACCAGCGCGGTGGACAGCCCCATGGTGGCCATGGTCACCAGGAACGTGTACTTGCGCCCGATCAGGTCGCCGATGTGGCCGAACACCAGCGCTCCCAGCGGCCGCACCGCGAAGCCGGCGCCGAACGTGGCCAGGCTGGCCAGCAGCTGGGCGGTCTCGTTCTGGGCCGGGAAGAACCGGCCGCCGAAGAACACCGCGAGGGTTCCGTACAGGTAGAAGTCGTACCACTCGAACAAGGTTCCCAGGGAGGAGGCGAAGATCACCTTGCGGATGCTGGAGTCGCCCCGCAACCCGGGGACCTGGGTTGGATGACTGATGGCCTGCGCGTGCATGCGAGCTCCTCTAGAGAGGGACAGTCGTCTTGGGAAAGAACCAAACGGCCGAGGCTGGCCGTTGGAGGGGGTGGGAGGGAGGCAAGGGGGGTTGCATTATTGAAAGGTGATAGAGAATACGTCCGGGGTGCGACCGGCGGAAGATTATTTTTACGGCTTTTTTCCTTGATGCAAGCTGGAACGACGCCCAAAAAAACGTGTTACGGATGAGCTCATCCTAAATTGCTGAGAAATATCGAAAACAGATTGAAAATTTTTTTCGGGTAGGGGTAATATTTTTTCTTTCAGGAGTCGAGCGTGGCCAAGACCGTGGTGATCGCCATAGGAGGTAACTCCCTCATTTCGGATAACGGGCACCAGTCCGTGAACGACCAATATGACGCCGCGGCTCAGACCTGTGTGCACATCGCCTCCATGCTCCAGGAGGAGGATCTGCGGCTGGTGGTGACCCATGGCAACGGCCCCCAGGTGGGCTTCATCCTGCGCCGTTCCGAACTGGCGGCCCCCGAGCTGCACATGGTGCCGCTGGATTCCTGCGTGGCGGACACCCAGGGCGCGCTGGGCTACCAGCTGCAGCGGGCCATGCACAACGAGTTCCGCCGCCGTGGCGTGGCCCGCACCGCGGTCACCGTGGTGACCCAGGTGCTGGTGGACAAGGACGATCCGGCCCTGCTCAAACCGAACAAGCCGATCGGCTCGTTCATGTCCCAGGAACAGGCGGAGGTGCATCGGGAAAAGGACGGCTGGGCCATGGTGGAGGATTCGGGCCGCGGCTGGCGCCGGGTGGTGGCCTCGCCCCAGCCCAGGGCGATCCTGGAGCTGGAAGCCGTGAAGAGCCTGCTGGACGCCGGTTTCGTGGTGGTGGCCGGGGGCGGCGGCGGCATCGCCGTGGTGGAGGACGCCAAGGGCGATCTCAGCGGTGTGCCGGCGGTGATCGACAAGGACCTGGCCTCCAGCCTGATGGCCCGCCAGCTCAAGGCGGAGCTGCTGGTGATCTCCACCGCGGTGGAAAAGGTCTGCCTGAACTTCGGCAAGCCCAACCAGAAGGCCCTGTCCACCATGACCCTGGCGGAAGCCAAGCAGTACATCGCCGAAGGCCACTTCAAGCCCGGCAGCATGCTGCCCAAGATCCAGGCGGTGGTGGACTTCCTGGAGGGCGGCGGGGCCCGGGCGATCATCACTGATCCGCAGCACCTGGCCGCCGCGCTGCAAGGCAAGGCCGGCACCAGCGTCGTCGCCTAGGCTAGTTCCCGCGCCCCTCCAGGCTCCTGCGGATGGCGTCCAGCTCGCCATGGGCCGCCTCCAGCCGGGTGGCCAGCTGGCCCACCTGCTTCAGCAGGTCCGAGCGGACCTGCTCCGTGCGCCCCTGGATGGCGCGCAACTCGCTGATGTTCTGCGCCACCATCTGCAGCACCTTGCCGTCGGCGGAACGGGCGCCCTGCAGGCGCACCGGAACCCCGGTGGCGCGCTCGCCCGGGAGCGACACCTCGCAGGACGGGGCTTCCTGCCGCTGCAGGCCCTGCCTGAGAAAGGCGGTGAAGGTGGGCTGGTCGGGGCCGCTCAGGAATTGCCGGAAATCCCGGTTGGTCAGGATGTCCCGGTCGATGCCCAGCAGCCGGGCGCCGGCCAGGTTCACTTCCAGGATCATGCCGCGCCCGTCCACCGAGAAGTAGCCGGCCGGGGCGGAATCGAACAGGTCCTGGAAACGCTCCCAGCCGGCCTCCGCCACCAGGCGGGCCTCGCGCAGGGCCTCGTTCTGCATCTCCAGCTCCAGCTGGTGCACCCGCAGTTCGTGCACCACCCGCTGCAGTTCGACCCCGCCGGGAAGGTCGGCCTCCTCTCCGCCCAGCTGCTCTTCGGCCAGGCGGCGCCAGTTGCTGAAATCCATGGAATCAGGTTCCGAGGAAAGCCAAGTCACGGCGGCTCCGCGATCGGGGTTTCGGGCAGGGCGGGCTGGCCCCGGCCCATGGCACAGGATAGGTACTCCGGGGGTGGACGCGCCAGTCCCCCCTTCGAATCTAACCCTTCATGCGGGAGTGGCGGTCAGCGGAGGTCGCAGGTGGGGTCCGGCAGCATCGCCAGGAGGTTGGGCATCACCTGGGCGCCCGGGATGGCCGGGCTGAACAGGTAGCCCTGGCCGGCCTCGCAGCCGTTCTGGAGCAGGCAGGCCAGCTGGGCCCGGGTTTCGATGCCCACCGCCACCACGGTGAAATCCATGCTGTGGGCCAGGGCGATGATGGCGGTGACGATGGCGGCGTCGCTGGGGCTGGTGCTGATCTCCCGGGTGAGGGTCTGGTCCAGCTTGAGGTTGTGCACGGGGTAGCGGCGCAGCACGGCCAGGGAGCTGTAGCCGGTGCCGAACCCGTCCACCGCCAGCCGCACCCCCAGGGCGGTGAGCTCCTGCATCCGGGTGATGGCCAGCTCGGTGTGGGGCATGACCATGGTTTCGTTCAGTTCCAGTTCCAGGCACTCGGGCGGCAGCCCGGTCTCCGCCAGGATCCGGTGGATGGTGGCCAGCAGGTCCTCCTGCCAGAACTGCCGGCCGGAAAGGTTCACGGCGATCCGCAGCGGCATGGGGTCCCGGTCCAGCCAGCGCCGGGCCTGGCGGCAGGCCTCCAGCAGGATCCAGTCGCCCAGTTGCAGGATGAACCCGGTGTCCTCGGCCAGGGGCAGGAACTCGGCGGGCGGGATGAGCCCCAGGTCCGGGTGGCGCCACCGCACCAGCGCCTCGAACCCGGTGAGGACGCGGCTGCGCAGATCGTACTGGGGCTGGTAGTAGAGCATGAATTCCTGGTGCTGGACGGCCTGGCGCAGGGCATGCTCCATGAGGAGAAAATGCCGGGTATTGGCGTTCATCTCCTTGCGGTAGAACTGGTAGGTGTTCCGGCCCCGCTTCTTGCTGTGGTACATGGCGGTATCGGCCGCCTTCAGCAGGTCCTCCACGGTTTCCGCATCCTCGGGGAAGAAGCTGATGCCGATGCTGGCGGTGACGCTGATGGCGGCTTCCGGGAGGCGGATCTCCTGGCCCAGGGCCAGCAGGATGCGGTGGGTGACGGTGTGGATGTTGTCGGGCTGGTCGAACCCTTCCAGCAGCACCACGAACTCGTCTCCGCCCAGGCGGGCGGCGGTGTCCGAATCGCGGATGCTGAGGATCAGGCGCCTGGCCACCTCCCGCAGCACCTCGTCGCCGGCGTCGTGGCCCAGGGAATCGTTGATGTTCTTGAACGAGTCGAGGTCGACGAACAGTACCGCGCAACGCTCCCGGGAGCGCCGCCGGCGCTGGATGGCGTGGCTGATCCGGTCCAGCAGCAGGGTCCGGTTGGGCAGCCCGGTGAGCTTGTCGTAGAAGGCGAGGGTGCGGATCTTCTCCTCGGCCAGCTTGGCTTCGGTGATGTCGCGCAGGTACACCGACACGCCGCCGCCCAGCGGGAACACCCGCACCTCGTGCCAGTGGCCGTTGCTGGCGGTGAAGTGCTCGAAGGTCCGGATCTCCCGGGCGGTCATGGCCTCCTGGAACATCGGCTGATGGGGCTCGAATTCCGGGTAGAGGGTCAGGAACGGCAGCTCCGGGGAACGCCCGGGCGAAAGCTGGAAGTGTTCGGCCGCCCGCTGGTTGAAGTAGCTGAGGTGGCCCTTCTCATCCAGCGCGAAAAAGGCGTCGCCGATGCTTTCCAGGATGGTTTCGGTCCTGGCCTTGGCGGTGCGCAGCTCCCGTTCCAGGGCGCTGACCCGGAGGCACTTGGCGATGGCGCTGAAGATCCGCTCCTGGGCCAGGGGCTTGAGCACGTATTCGGTGACGCCGATCTCGATGGCCGAAAGCAGCAGCGGGGTGTCATCCCGGGCGGTGAGCACGATGATCCCGGTGCTGGGGCACTCCGCCTTGATCGCGCGGGCCATCTGGATGCCGTCCAGGCCCGGCATCTGGATGTCGGTGAGGACCAGGCCGGGGCGGTGGCGCAGGAACAGGTCCAGGCCTTCGGCGCCGTCCTTGGCCACCAGCACGTTGGCATAACGCGCTTTGAGGATCTGGACCAAAAGCTTGCGAGTGGTGCTGTCATCCTCCACACATAGAATCGGCGTCGACTCCAGCTCCGGTTTGGCCATGGATGGGGGGTCCCTTCTTCCGTCATTGGAAACGAAGTCTATGTAAAAAACAAGTGAAAACGCCGCTGCCTATCCGGGCCTGACGCTGCTGCCGTGCTCATGAGTCTCTTGTGGGGAAATGCTTTACGCTAGCTTATACCGGAATTGCGACCACTTTGCGCACAGCTTTTAGTGGCCGTTACGGAATAACCATGGTTCGACCTCGGCGTTCCGTCACCGATTGGCCCCTTTCTTGCTCTGGTCCCCTGGAACCAGCAAAGGTTGCCTAGAGAGGTCCTCATGAGCGTCAGCACGAACGCTGCAAGCAGCACTCAAAATCTCAGCAGTCTGATCCTGCAGGAGCTGATGTCGGGCAGCAACGCCATGGCCACCAGCGGACTGTCCTCCTCGGTGCTGGCCGATGTGCTGTCCGCCACCGGCGCCGACAGCAAGACCAGCACCGGTCAGACCGGCCAGACCGAGCTGCCGGCCGACATCACCCAGGCCCTGGGCAAGCTCCTTTCGGGCAGCGACTCCGCCGACCCCAGCGCCGACCTCAGCACCGTGCAGGCCTATTTCAAGAAGAATCCCTCCAGCCTCACCAGCCTGCTGAGCTCGCTCCAGGCTGGGGCCGGCACCTATTCCGCCGACGGCACGGTATCCTCCAGCAGCAGCCTGCTGGCCGCGCTGGGCATCACCTCCACCGGCGGTTCCAGCTCCTCCAATGCGTCCCTGATCAGCCAGCTGCTTTCGGGGGGCTCGCAGGATCCGCTGCTGGCCGCCCTGGGCGGTTCCAGCTCCAGTTCCAGCTCGAGCCTCTCCCTGCTGGGCTGATCTCGGCGAAACCTTTCCCTGGTTTGATGCATCTTTTATTCAACCTGCCCGGTTCCGGCCGCGGGGGGGGAATGCAGATGTTCTGTCACCGGAGCCCTCGTCCCGGCACCTCAAACCAACAACGGCCATGACTTCCCCCCTTCTGAACCTGCTGCCCGAGCGAACGGTCCCCCTTCCGGCCGGGCGGTTTCTCCTGGATCTTCCGGCCGGCGCCTGCGTGCGCTTCGGGAGGCAGGGCTTCAACGAGGCGGGCAGCTTCATCCGGACCCTGACGGTGCCGGACCCGGGGGCGGTTCGGGCCATGGTGGCGGCCCAGGCCGAGGCCCTGAGGGTTCCCCACGAAGAGGGCGGCACCCGGCTGGAGCAGGTGGCGGAAGGCCGCTGCCCGCACAGCTGGTTCGTCTATTTCTGGAAGGACACCGCCTTCAAGGACGAGCCGCTGGTGCTGAACGGCCACTTCTGGCTGGACGGGATGCTCTTCATCTTCCAGAACACCTGTGCGGCCCATCCCGCCGCCATGGCCGCCCGGGCCGGGCAGCTGGAGGCCCTGTTCGGTCGGGTGCGCCGCCGCGGCCCGCTGGAAGTTCCGCCCGGGCCGGGCTTCTGCATGCGGGAGTCGTACATCCCCGGGTGGGCGGCCC
Source organism: Holophaga sp. (assembly GCA_031292735.1). Next base: position 3,113 of record JARLGP010000262.1, on the reverse strand, counting down.
GCCATTCCGACGAGCACATCGAACTGCTGGTGAGCTTTCCCGCCCTGCCCGGGGTGTCCCTGCGCTTCCGCACCGACACCGTGGGGGAGGTGATCGCCGGCTACCCGCCGCTGCTGGAGCGGGAGGCCCGGTCCCGAAGGCTGCACGGCTTCCGGCTTCGGGCCCGGGAACGCCGGCTGGGTTCGTTCCCGGGGCAGGAGCTGGTCAAGCGGGCCGGTCCCGGCTGGGCGTGCACCTGGGAATGCCTGGGCCGGCCCCGGGAGCCGCTGGCGCCCATGCTGCTGCTGGAAATGCGCGCCGGGCAGGGCTGGGACGAGGGCGCGGCCATGGGTCTCTGGGACGCCATCCTGGGCTCCCTGCGCGGGCGCGAAAATTTTTTAAGAAATTTGAGACTTCCGGATGCAATCCGGTCATCCTTGACCTTGTGAACCGCTTTGGGCGGCAATCACGAATAAGCTTTGACGGCCTGTGTCTGGGGAATGTCATTGCATCGATACTTCCAGACGATATAGCAGGATTCAGTCATGGCACAGCAAGGTACCGTCAAATGGTTCAACGCCGAAAAGGGTTTCGGTTTCATCACCCCCGATGGTGGTGGCGCTGATCTCTTCGTCCACCACACCGCGATCCAGGGCAGCGGTTTCAAGACCCTGGATGAGAACCAGCGCGTGAGCTTCGACACCGGCCAGGGCCAGAAGGGCCCCCAGGCTACCAACGTCGTCAAGCTCTAGATTACCGTTCCGAATGAGACGGGCGGCCGGTCAACGGCCGCCCGTTTCGCGTTCAGGCGTCCACCGAGACGTTGTACTTGCGCCCCACCCAGGTGGCCGCCAGGGGCGCGTCCAGCCTGCCGGCGCGAAGCTCCTCGAGGCTGTATAGGGAGAGGTCCAGCACCGGGGTGTGGCCGTCCAGGGTGCCTTCATCCAGGCGGGCCTGCAGGTCGGCCTTGGCCACCACCGTGAGCCGGTCCCCCAGCCGGACCAGGATGCTGGCGGCAGGGTCCATGAGACGCAAATGCTGGTCCTCCACCAGCCGGCGCACCTTGCGCAGCATCCCGTCGATGGCGCAGCCGGAGGGCTGGGCGGCGAGGCTGGGCTCGGCCACGGCGATCAGCTGGGGTTCCAGCAGGAGGGCGGCGCCCTGGTAGACCTGGCCCTTGTGCCGCCACTGGGCCATGATCTCGTCCAGCCCGCGCCGCAGCTGGGCCTGGGCCTGCCGGTCGGGAAGCGATTCGAGCGCCAGCAGCCAGAGTCGGGAGTGGGCGGGAAGGGAATGCAGGGACATGGGCGACCTCTCGTCTTCATCGTAGGCTGATACCGAGTCTCAGATGCAAAAAAATCAAAAGTGAACACTTGCCAAGTTGAATGAGAAATTTATATTCTTGCTGTTCGATCGCGGGAAGGGATGGGTGGGCCATGAGCGAGGCTCTTGGTGTTTTTCTGGACGATTACGGCTTTCCCCTGCTCGGCCTGGGGCTCCTGGCGCAGGGGGCCTGGTCCAGCTGGGGGCTCTGGAAGGCGCGGCCGGACGACGGCAGCCCGGCCCTCACCCTGCGGATCGCGGCGCTCGTCCTGGGCGCGGTCTGGGGCTGGATCCTGACCAACCTGCCCCATGCCCATGATGCGGCGCACGTGACCCTGGGCTGGCCCATGCCGGTGATGACCCTGACCAAGGCTTCCGGCCGCTGGCTGGAACTGGGCGCCAGGGCTTCCCTTCCTTGCATCCTGCTCAACCTGGCCATCGGCGTCGGCATGGTCAACACCCTGCTGGGCCAGGCCTGGAAGCTGCGGCCCCGGCCCCGGCCGCGCGCGAGCTTGTTCGACGCCTGGCGGGTCAGCCGGACCGCGCCCAGGCCGGGGCCGGGCTTTGCCCCGCCGGCGCGGCGGCTGCCGCCGCCCGGGACGGGCGGCCGGGTGCCGGTCCAGGGTCGGGCCGGGCACCGCAATCTGGCCGCCTTCGGGCTTGAGGAATCATCCAACGGATCGAGGTCGTGATGACAATCCACCCTTTCGTCCGGGGATTCAAGATCCCCGCTACTCCTCCATGCTTGCCCGGGTGCCTCCGGCCGCGGTCTTGGTCAGCAGGATGGCATGCTCAATCCTCCCTTCGAAGGCGTCGTCGTGGGAGACCAGCAGCAACTGGTCGAGGCCCGCTGCCTCCCGAGCCGCCAGAATGGCGTCAGCCAGCCTGGCCCGGCTATCGGCATCCACGCCGTAGGTGGGCTCATCGAAGATACAGAAACGAAGGCCGCTGAACTCCTGGATCATGGCCAGGGTCATGGCCAGGGCCAGCTTGGTCTGCTCGCCGCCGCTCAGCATGGCGAACCGGCGCTCGCCGGGGATGATGCGCAGGCTGTAGCGGGTGGAACTCCACTGCAGGGACACCGGGTCCGGGTTGATGAGGTTGAAGATCCCCTGGGCCCGGCCGGCGATGGCGGTGCACAGGTGCTGGGCCACGGCGGGGGCGGCGTTCTTGAGCACGGTGCGGGCCAGTTCCCCCAGGTCGGCGGCGGCCCTGACCCGGGCCATGCCGGCGCGCAGCCGGTCCCGGGCGGCGCAGGCCTCCAGCCACTGGGCATGGCGCTCCCGCTGCTGTCGGAGCGCGTCCTGGGCGTGCTCCAGGTTGGCCCGGCAGGCGGCGGTCTCGGCGCTCTGTTCCAGGAACGCCGAGGTGGCCGCGGCCAGGGCGACGGGCTCGACCTCGCGCTGGAGCGCTTCCAGGGCGCCGGTGCGGGCTGCCAGGAGCGCCAGGGCGTCCTGCTCGCGCGCCACGCACAGGGCCAGTTCAGCCTCCCGGGCGGCCATCTGGGCGGCGGCGGGCTGCTGGACCAGGTAGTCCAGATGGCCGGCCCGGTTGTCCTCCTGGATCCGGGTCTGATCGGCCAGATCCTGTTCCAGGGTGGCGAAGGCCGTCAACCCCGCAGCGCACTCGGCCAGGGCGGCGCCGGCCGCCTGGGCCTCCTGCTCCAGCTCCCGGGCGCTGGCGCGGGCGTCCTGCTCGGCCTGGCCCAGCTTGGCCCGTTCCTGGGCCAGCCGGGCCAACTGGGCCGCCTGGTTGGCGGCGTCCTGCTGGTCCCGGAGCCGGGCCCGGGCGGCCTCGGCCGCGGCGGCCAG
>JARLGP010000044.1 GCA_031292735.1 Holophaga sp. | reverse complement strand
GCCGCGCCCTTCGCCGCCGCGCCCTTCGCCGCCGCGGCCGCGTTCGTGGTCAGGGAAGACGCAGGCCACGGTTGAACCCAGCACGGCAAGGCCGAGCAGAACCGCGATGACGGGGGTGAGGAAAGGAAGACGGGACTTCATGGGGAACTCCAAGGTAGGGGGGGTGCACTGCGCCCTTCCGGTGCCTGGTAAAGGGTATCGAACCGGTTGGATCCATCCAATCGCACGTTCCATGCCATGAGATAACTACAAGTATTCATAAAGGTTAGGGCGCAGCAAAACCGGCTGGAAGGCCCCCGGATGAGTCAGATTGACGGTGCCGGTCATTCAATTCGAAGGATGGCCAGCCCGGCTGCCGGGTATGACGGGTTTCAGAGCTGGAAGTGTATGCTGTTGAAATGTCCTGGCGACCCCGGCTTCGCGAAGATTTGGATTTACGCAGGTTGTCCCTGGACACGTGGCAGGGCTTCCTGGCCTCCCGGCTGGACGGCTCGCTGGGGATCGAGGATCTGGCGCTGCTCACCGGCCTGGATCCCGCGGCCCTCCGGACCCTGCTGCTGGACCTGGTGGCCAAGGGCGCGGTGCTTCCCGAGGGGGAACCGGCGCCCGCCCCTGACACGGCCGCAGCCCCTGAGCCTGCCCCGATCCCTGAGCCTGGCCCGATCCCGGCCCCGATCCCGGCTCCGGCCCCGGCTCCGGCCCCGGCTCCGGAATCCGGGCTCACCCAGCGCGGCCTGTTCGAGCACCGGCTCCACGCCCATCCCGCCGACCAGCGGGCGGCCATGGCCCAGCGGGCGGAGGAGCCGGAACTGTCCGCCTACTGCTTCGATCCCAAGCCCGAGGTGATCCAGGGGGTCTTCCAGAACGGCCGGGCCGGGCTGGTCCACGCCCGGCTGGTGGCGGCCCATCACCGTTCCGCCGCGGGGCTGGAGACGGTGGCCGCCAACGCCGCCTTCGCCGCCGATGGCGGGGTGCGCCGGGCGCTGCTGCAGAACCCGGTGCTGCCGCTCAGCCTGTTCCGCCGCCTGTGGGGCGGCCGGCGGCTTCAGGAGCTCTACCTGGTGGCCGATTCCCACGAGGTGCCCGAGCAGACCCGGGCCATGGCCAGGGAAGCGCTGCGCGCCGGCTTCAACCAGCGCACGGCGGAGGAGAAGGCGGAGCTCATCCTCAAGAGCGAGGGGCGCTGCCTGCCCATGCTGGGCGGCATGACGGTGGACGGCCACACCACCCAGTTGCTGTGCCGGCACAGCTACAGCTCCACCCTGCTCATCCAGAACATCGCCCGCTGGAACGCAGCGCCGCCCCAGCTGCTGGCCTACCTGCTGCGCCAGGAGCTGGTGCGGCGCAATGCCCATCTGCGGATCATGCTGGAACGGCATCCCAACGCCCGAAGCTAGCTGCACCGCGACGTGGCCGTCGCATCATCAAGGAGGACATCATGCTGTACGAACTGACCACGATTTCGAGCTCACCCCTGGAACTAAACGCAGTCTCTCTCTCCGCGCACAATTGGGTTCTGGCTGGGGAAGGTCAGCTCCTGGGAGCCTGGCGCACCGAGATCGGTGAACTCTTTCAAATCAAGATATTGCGCGGCTTTGAGACGGCCGAGGCGCTGGAAAGGGAAAGACTGCGCGCGCTCATGAACTCCCATCCATTCAACATCAATGACCCGTCCAGCCGAATCAGCATGGAACGGTATGTGCGCTTCCCTTTCCTGCCCGATGTGGAGCCCTCGGCATTTGGGCGGTTCTATGAATTCCGAACTTACCATCTGAAGCCGGGTGGCCTGCCGCCGACCCTGGAAGGATGGGAGCAGGCCATTGGCCCCGCTCACGACTACAGTCGGCATCTGGTGATCAATATGTACGCACTGGACGGTCCGCCCCGGATCACCCATATCTGGGGGTTTTCCAGTCTGGAAGAACGCGCTGCGCTGCGCGCACGCCACTTCGCCGAAGGCCTGTGGCCACCGAAAGGCGGGCCACAACAGATTGCAAGGGCCACATCCACCATCTGCATTCCGGAAGACTACTCACCGCTCCGGTGAGGCCAGGACCGAACAGCGCCACCGGTTGGCTCCGGCCCGGCGAGCGCACCAGCGCGGTGCGCGCGGCCGGCGGCCGGGGATCGCCGTGGGATCCAGGCGCTGGATCAGATGCCCAGGTAGGCCTTGCGCACCATGTCGTTGGCCTTGAGGTTGGGGCCGCTGTCGGTGAGGACGATATGGCCGGTCTGCAGCACGTAGCCGCGGTCGGCGATGGATAGCGCCATGAGCGCGTTCTGCTCCACCAGGAGGATGGTGGTGCCGCGGGCGTTCAGTTCCTTGATGATCTCGAAGATCTGGTCCACCAGCACCGGCGCCAGGCCCATGGACGGTTCGTCCATGAGCAGGATCTTGGGGTTGGACATGAGCCCGCGGGCGGTGGCCAGCATCTGCTGCTCGCCACCGGAAAGGGTGCCGCCCTTCTGGCTGGCCCGCTCCTTCAGGCGCGGGAACAGGGTGAAGGCATTTTCGAGATTCTCCTGGATCTTGGCGCTGTCGTTGAGGATGTAGGCGCCCATCTCCAGGTTCTCGGTGACCGTGAGGCCGGGGAAGATGCCACGGCCTTCGGGCACCAGGCCCAGACCGGCCTTGTGCACCACGTGGGCCGGCAGGTGGCTCACCTCCCGGCCTTCCAGCAGCACCTTGCCCTTGCGCGGGTGCAGCAGGCCGGAGATGGAGCGCAGGGTGGTGGTCTTGCCGGCGCCGTTGGCGCCGATGAGGGCGACGATCTCGCCCTGCTCCACCCGCAGCGAGATGCCCATCAGCGCGTGGATGTTCCCGTAGTAGGAGTGCACGTCTTCCAGTTCAAGAACGCTCATGGTTGCTCCTCACGCCGACTGGGCGGCCGTGGCGGCGCCCTTGCCAAGGTAGGCCTCGATGACCTGGGGGTTCGACGCGATCTCCTGCGGGCTGCCCTGGGCGATCTGCTCGCCGTGGTCCATCACGTAGATGTGCTCGGAAATGTTCATGACTACCTTCATGTCGTGCTCGATGAGCAGGATGGTGATGCCCAGTTCGTCGCGGATGCGCCGGAACAGCAGCAGGGCGTCCTCGCTTTCGGAGGGGTTCATGCCCGCGGCCGGTTCGTCCAGCAAAAGCAGGCGGGGCTGGGAGGCCAGGGCCCGGGCGATCTCCACCCGGCGCTGGGCGCCGTAGGGCAGGCTGCCGGCCAGCTCGTTGCCCAGCCGCTTGAGCCCCACGTACTCCATCAGCTCCTGGGCCCGGGCCTGGGCATGGGCTTCCTCCTCCCGGAAGGCCCTGGTGCGGAACACCGCCTGGATGGGGTTCTGCTTGAGCCGGGTGTAGGCGCCGACCATGATGTTCTCCACCACGGTCATGCCGCCGAACAGGCGGATGTTCTGGAAGGTGCGGGCCATGCGCAGGGCGGTGATCTGGTACGGGTGCAGGTGCTCGATGCGCCGGCCCTCGAACTCGATGCTGCCCTCGTCGCAGTGGTACAGCCCGGAGATGGCGTTGAAGAAGGTGGTCTTGCCGGCGCCGTTGGGGCCGATGATGCTGAAGATCCGCCCGCGCTCGATGGCCACCGACATGTTGCTGACCGCCGTGAGCCCGCCGAAGCGCTTGTAGACGTTCTGGGTGGTGAGGATGAACTTGTCGTCAGACATGCCCGGTTCCTTTCTCTTCAAGCCCTTCGTCATCGTGCTCCTGGCCCAGCTCGCGTTTCCGGCGCGCCGCGGGCAGCAGCCCGGTGGGGCGGTAGATCATCATGACCACCAGCAGGATGCCGAAGATCAGCCGCTGGTACTTGGTGGGGTCCAGCTGGTTGGAAAGGTGGCTCCAGTGCCAGTTGAGCAGCGGGATCACCGCGTCGCTCTGGCGCAGCTGCGAAAGGTAGAGGGAGAAGCTCTGCAGCACCTGGATGTTCAGCAGGGTGACCAGGGTGGCGCCGACCACCACCCCGGTGATGCTGCCGATGCCGCCCAGGATGACCATGGTGAGCACGCCCACCGACTGCAGGAAGGTGAAGGTTTCCGGACTGACGAAGGTGCGGCTGGCGGCGAACAGCACGCCCATGGCCCCGGCGAAGGATGCCCCTACGGCGAACGCGCCCAGCTTGAGCTTGTTGGCGTTGATGCCCATGGCCCCGGCGGACAGCTCGTCCTCGCGGATGGCGGTCCAGGCCCGGCCCACCTTGGAGTCGTCCAGCCGGTAGGTGATCACGATGACCGCCACCACCACGCACAGGGCGATGAAGTAGAACAGGATGTTGTAGGCCTGGTTGTCGGTCACCGGGTGGCCGACGATGGGTTTCACGATGGAGTTCAGGAAGTGCAGCACCCCTTCGGGCATGGTGGGCCGCTGGATGGGGGTGATGCCCTGGGGGCCGTTGGTGAGGTTGATGGGTTTGTCCAGGTTGTTGGCCAGCTGGCGGACGATCTCGCCGAAGGCCAGGGTGATGATGGCCAG
>JARLGP010000261.1 GCA_031292735.1 Holophaga sp. | reverse complement strand
GCGCGGGATTGCCCGGCAAACTGGCCGACTGCCAGGAAAAGGATCCGGCGGTTTCGGAAATTTTCCTGGTGGAGGGTGATTCCGCCGGCGGTTCGGCCAAGCAGGGCCGCGACCGGCGCACCCAGGCCATCCTGCCGCTCAAGGGCAAGGTGCTCAACGTGGAAAGGCGAGGTTCGACAAAATCCTGGCCTACAACGAACTGCGCATCCTGATCCAGGCCCTGGGCACCGGCATCGGCACCGAGGACTTCAAGGTCGAAAACCTGCGCTACCACAAGATCGTGCTCATGACCGATGCCGACGTGGACGGCTCGCACATCCGCACCCTGCTGCTCACGTTCTTCTACCGGCAGATGCCGGAACTGGTGCTGCGCGGCCATCTCTACATCGCCCAGCCGCCCCTGTACAAGGTCAAGAAGGGCAAGCAGGAACGCTACCTCAAGGACGAGCGGGCGCTGGAGGAATACCTGTTCAACAAGGCCCTGGACGGCTGGACCCTCACCCTTCCCGGGGGCTCCGAGCATCAGGGTCCGGCCCTGGTTCGGGAAATGAAGAAGTGGGGCGAGGTCAAGCATCTCTACGCCAAGCTGGAGCGCCGAGGCTATGCCCGGCCCCTGGTGGACGCCATGCTCAACGAGGGGCTCCTGGACGAGGGCCGGTTCCAGTCCGCCGAGGCCCTGGGCAGCTTCATGGCCACCCTGGTGGCCCAGGCCATGGGCGATTGCGAGCTGGAATCCACCGAGGCCATGGAGGTGGACGGCGTGCTGATTCCCGCCACCCACCGGCTGCGGCTCACCCGCATGCACCTGTCCCGGCCCATCACCCTCTGGATCGACGACCAGGTCTCCCACTGGGGCGAGTTCCGCAGGCTCATGGCGCTGCGCCACGATCTGAGCGACTTCGTCGGCGGCGCCCTGAAACTGCGGCGCACCGGGGCGCCCACCCAGGCATCGGCCCCGGCCGACGGGGACGAGCCCGACGCCGGGCCCAGCGTGCTGGGCAAGCAGGCCAAGGAACTCACCTTCCCCACCGCCGAGGACATGCTCGCCATGATCCTGGAGGAAGGCAAGCGGGGCGTGGCCATCCAGCGCTACAAGGGGTTGGGCGAAATGAACCCCGAGCAGCTCTGGGAGACCACCATGGACCCGGAAAAGCGCACCCTGCTGCAGGTGCAGGTGGATGACGCGGTGGAGTCCGATGAGATCTTCACGATCCTCATGGGTGACGCGGTGGAGCCCCGGCGCCGGTTCATCGAGGACAACGCCCTCCTGGCCGAGAACCTCGATGTCTAGCCTCGCATTGAACGAAGCACCCATGTTCGCATTGTTCCACGTGGAACCAACGGAAGCCGAATGACCCAGAACCAGCGCACCGAACCCATCGAAATCGAAAAGGAAATGCGCAAGTCCTATCTGGACTACGCCATGAGCGTCATCGTCGGACGCGCGCTGCCCAGCGTGCACGACGGCCTCAAGCCGGTGCACCGGCGGGTGCTGTACGCCATGAAGGAAAGCGGCAACGAATGGAACCGCGCCTACAAGAAGTCGGCCCGCACCGTGGGCGACGTCATGGGCAAGTACCATCCGCACGGCGACTCGGCCATCTACGACACCCTGGTGCGCATGGCCCAGCCCTTCTCCATGCGCCACGTGCTGGTGGACGGCCAGGGCAACTTCGGCTCCATCGACGGCGACAGCCCGGCGGCCATGCGCTACACCGAGGCCCGGCTGTCCCGGCTGGCCAGCGAGATGATGGCCGACCTGGACCAGGACACCGTGGATTGGGGACCCAACTACGACGACACCATGCAGGAACCGCTGTCCCTGCCCACCCGCTTCCCCAACCTGCTGGTGAACGGCAGCCAGGGCATCGCCGTGGGCATGGCCACCAGCATCCCCGCGCACAACCTGCGGGAATGCTGCGGCGCCCTGATCGCCCTGATCGACGACCCTTCCCTGGGCCTGGACGGCATCATGGCCCACATCAAGGGCCCGGATTTCCCCGGCGGCGGGCTCATGCTGGGCACCGAGGGAGTGCTGGACGCCTACCGCACCGGCCGCGGCCGCTGCGTGGTGCGGGCCAAATCCACGGTGGAGCAGATCAAGCGGGCCGGGGACCGGGAGCAGCTCGTCTTCACCGAGCTGCCCTACCAGGTGAACAAGGCCACCCTGCTGGAAAAGATCGCCGACCTGGTCCACGAAAAGAAGATCGAAGGCATTTCCGACCTGCGCGATGAGAGCGACCGGGAAGGCATGCGCATGGTGGTGGAGCTGAAGAAGGGCGAATCCAGCGACATCGTCCTGAACAACCTCTACCAGCAGACCCAGTTGCAGAACTCGTTCCCGATCACCATGCTGTGCATCGTCAACGGCCAGCCGCGGATCCTCACCCTGCGGGAGATTCTCAAGGAATTCATCGGCTTCCGCCGCGAGGTGGTCACCCGCCGCACCTTGTTCCAGCTGCGCAAGGCCGAGGACCGGCACCACATCCTCATGGGCCTGAAGATCGCCCTGGACTTCCTGGATGCGGTGATCAAGATGATCCGCGCCGCGGTTTCCCCGGAGGAAGCCAAGGAAGGCCTCATGGCCGGCCGCTTCGCCACGGCCGCCCAGCTCAAGGCCCGGCCGGAACTGGCCCTGTCCGACAAGCAGGCCCAGGCCATCCTGGACATGCGGCTGCAGCGCCTCACCGGGCTGGAGCGGGACAAGATCCTGGAGGAACTGGCGGAACTGGAAAAGACCATCGCGGGGCTCAAGGCCATCCTGGCGGACGACAGCCGGCTGATGGCGGTGATCCGCGAAGAGTTCCAGGCGGTCAGCGACCAGTTCGGCAACGACCGCATGACCGAGATCGCGGCGTTCTCCGGCAACATCCGCATGGAGGACGTGGTGCCCGACGAGGAGATGGTGGTCACCATGTCCAAGGCCGGCTACATCAAGCGCACCGCCCTGGCGGCCTACCGCCGGCAGAAGCGCGGCGGCAAGGGCAAGCTGGGCATGAAGACCAAGGACGAGGATTTCGTCGAACGGCTGTTCCTCACCAAGGCCCACGACACCCTGCTGGTGTACACCGACCGGGGCTACGCCTATGCGCTGAAGGTCTACGACCTGCCCGAGGCGGCGGCGTCCACCCGGGGCAAGCACATCAAGAACCTCATCTCGCTCAAGGACGACGAGAAGGTGGTCACGCTCATGGCCCTGCGGGAGTTCCCGGAGGAGTACCACCTGGTGTTCGCCACCTCCGACGGCACCGTGAAGAAGACCAGCCTCAGCTCCTACGCCAACATCCGCAGCAACGGCCTGATCGCCCTGAACATCGAAGAGGGCAACCGGCTGGTGTCGGTGCGGGTGTCCACCGGCAACCAGCAGATCGTGCTGATCAGCGCCCTGGGCAAGGCCATCCGCTTCCCCGAAGAGGACATCCGCGCCATGGGCCGCACCGCCACCGGCGTGCGCGGCATGCGGCTGGGCACCGGCGACGAGATCGTGGACATGGAAGTGGCCGAGCCGCTGCCTGATCTGGAAGAAGGCGAAGAGCCGGACGAGAGCACCGCCGCCCACGGCATGCTGCTCACGGTCACCGAAAAGGGCTACGGCAAGCGCAGCCTGCTCCAGGACTACCGGCTCCAGGGCCGGGGCGGCACCGGGGTCATCAACATCCGGGCCGGGGTGCGCAACGGCAAGGTGGTGGGTTCGGTGCTGGTCAAGCCCGGCGAAGGCTGCCTGCTCATCTCCCAGGAGGGCATGGTCATCCGCTTCAACATCGACGAGGTGCGCAAGACCGGCCGGGCCGCCATGGGCGTGCGCCTGCTGAACCTGCCCTCGGAGAACGACCGGGTGGTGGGGCTGGCCAAGATCGACGCCAGCGCCCAGGCCTTGGACGACGAAGAGGATCTGGACCTGGTGGTGGATGCCGAAACCGGCAACCCAGCCCCCAGCGAAGACGGGGTGCAGCAGAAACTGGACCTGGAATAGCGGCCCGGACTCCGGGAAGGACCGATATTTAGGCTGACCCCCTCCAGGGGGCAGCCTCCCGGGGTGATCCATGCACGTCCACCCGTCCTTCCATCCCTTTGAAAGCCACCCGCTGTCCGCTCCCATCGTGGAAGTCTGGAACCTCGTCTTGATCCTGCTGGGCGTGGCTCTGGTCCTTCTGTTCAAGCCGTACTGAGCCTGCGCGGGAACGTTGCACCGTGTTCACCGCCAGGGACCACGGAAGTTACAATCCGGGCCTATCCAAGAGGTAGCGCTTCCCTTGCCGGGGCGCACCCTTGGGGATCGCCGATGCCAGCCCAGAAGTCGCATTCAGCCATTGGAATGTACCTCGACCTCTGGAACCTGTTCCTGATTCTGCTGGGACTGGCCATCGTGCTGCTGGTCAGGCCTTTTACATGCTACCCATGAGCAGGCTGAGCAGCTGATCATTGGCGGTGGTGCCGTTCTGGGTGCTGGTGGAGGCCGCATCGCTGGAAGAAGCCTGGGCGACCGCGGGGGTGGTGGAGGCTTCCTGGGTGCCATGATGATGGTGATGGTGATGGGCCTGCTGGGCTCCGCTGGTGCCCTGGAGGTCGCTCTGCAGGGCCTGGAAGGCCAGTTGGGCGGCGGACAGGTTGCCGGAGGAAAGCGCCTGGCTCAGGGCATCCATGTCGGTGGAGGTCTGGCTGGCGCCGCTGGCGGCGGAGTTCGAGCTCCCGGAACTGGAGCCCTGGGCGGCCGTTTGTGCCGAGGACTGGCTGGCCATGAGCTGGGCGAACAGAGCGGCGAAGGAATCATTTGCCGAGCTGGCCCCCTGGGTCGTGTCCTGCTTGCTGCCGGTGCCCAGCAGGTTGGCCAATTGAGACGTAGCATTGTTCATATATAAGGACGAAATGCCCGACATTTTTTGCCTCCCGGCCCTTCACGAAGCAATCGCCGTGCCGAGCCTCAGACCAGGTAGTCGCCCCAGTCGCCGCCGGGCAGCTCCACCGCCTCCCGCTCCAGGCGGGGCAGGCGGTCTTCGTCAAAGACATAGACCCAGGCCAGGTACCGGTGGCCGGAATCCAGCACCACCGGGAGCAGGCGCCGCTCGAACAGGCCGCCTTCCACGTCCGCCAGCTGATCCAGATCCTGCATGGCGGTTTCCAAGGCTTGTTCATCCTCGTAGCCGATGAATTCACCGGTCACCCAGCCAAGCCCTGGAACTGGGCTGGTGGGCTCTTCGGCCGGTACCAGGGCGGGAAAACCGGCCGAAGGCAGGTGAAACAAACGGCCTGCCACCCAGGCGGAGGTAACCCCCGCCGGATCGGTGCAGGCGATCCAGCGGTGGCGTTGTCCACCGGTGCGCAGGCTGTCGTAGACGAAGAGCCCGTCCGGTCCCATCAATCTCCTATTCAGGAATCGGGAAGCGACTGGTGAGGGCGAACACTTCCTCGCGGATCCGGGCCACCGCGGCCTCATCGGTGCGGTTGCGCAGGGCGCCGTCGATCCAGCCGGCGATGAGCCGCATCTCAGCCTCCTTCATCCCACGGGTGGTGACGGCGGGGGAGCCGAGCCGGATGCCCGAGGGCTTCAGGGGCGGGTTGGGGTCGAAGGGGATCCCGTTCTTGTTGACGGTGATACCGGCCCGATCGAGCGTCTGCTCGGCTTCGTTGCCCGGGATGCCCTGCTGGAACACGTCCACCAGCATCAGGTGGTTGTCGGTGCCGCCGGAAACGATGCGCCAGCCCTTTTCCGCCAGGGCCGAAGCCATGACGGCGGCATTGCGCACCACCTGCTCCTGGTAGACCTTGAATTCGGGCTTCAGCGCCTCGGCCAGGGCCACGGCCTTGCCGGCGATCACGTGCATCAGCGGGCCGCCCTGGACCCCGGGGAACAAGGCGCGGTCCAGATCCTTGGCGAATTTGCTCCTGCAGAGGATCATGCCGCCGCGGGGGCCGCGCAGGGTCTTGTGGGTGGTGGTGGTGACGAAGTCGGCGAAGGGCACCGGGCTGGGGTGGTGGCCGGTGGCCACCAGGCCGGCGATGTGGGCCATGTCCACCATCACCAGGGCGCCCACTTCGTCGGCGATGGCGCGGAAGGCGGGGAAATCGAAGGTGCGCGAGTAGGCCGAGGCGCCCACCACGATCAGTTTCGGCTTGTTCTCCAGGGCCAGGCGGCGCACTTCGGCCATGTCCACCCGTTCGGTGTCCCGGGCCACATGGTAGCCGATGAACTTGTAGAGGATGCCGGAGCTGTTGAGCGGATGCCCGTGGGTGAGATGGCCGCCGTGGGCCAGGTCCAGGCCCAGCACGGTGTCGCCGGGCTTCAGCACGGCGAAGTAGACCGCCATGTTGGCCTGGGCCCCACTGTGCGGCTGGACATTGGCGTGCTCGGCGCCGAACAGCTGCTTGGCCCGGGAGCGGGCCAGTTCCTCGACGGTGTCTACGTTCACGCAGCCGCCGTAGTAGCGCCGCCCGGGATAGCCCTCGGCATACTTGTTGGTGAGATGGCTGCCCATGGCGGTCATCACCGCCACCGAGGTGTAGTTCTCGGATGCGATCAGTTCCAGGTTCTGTCGCTGACGCTGAACCTCCAGCTCGATGGCCTGGAAAATCGCAGGGTCCGCTTCGCGCAATGCTTCATACCTGTTCATCATGGTCTCCCTGGGAAAATCTTCTCATAACGGCCAACGGCCGGAGGTAACAAAAGGCGAGGTGCAACCCCCGGCCGCCGGACACGTGATCCAGGTAACCAGGATGGATCCTTCGTCGCCAACGGCGCTTCTGCCAAACTGAAAGGGAAAGGTGTGCCATGTCGATCCTTCCCCCCTGTGATGCCAGTGATCTGGAGACCTTTGAACACCCCCTGGCCGCCCGTTATGCCTCCAAAGCCATGGTCCGCCTGCTTTCCCCCATGTACCGCATGCGGGTGTGGCGGCGGCTCTGGGTGGCCCTGGCCGAAAGCGAAGCGGAGCTGGGCCTGCCCGTCACTCCCGGGCAGATCGAACAGATGCGGGCCACCCAGGACGCGGTGGACCTGCCGGCCATCGCCCGCTTCGAGGCCAGCCTGCGGCACGACGTGATGGCGGCCATCCACGCCTGGGGCGAACAGGCCCCCGAAGCCCGGCCCATCATCCACCTGGGGGCCACCAGCTGCTTCGTCACCGACAACGGCGACCTGCTCATCTGCCGGGAGGCCCTGGCCCTGCTGCGCGGCCGCCTGCTGGACGTGGTGGCGGCCCTGGCCAGGTTCGCCGGCCAGTGGCAGGACCAACCCTGCCTGGGCTTCACCCATTTCCAGCCGGCCCAGCCCACCACCGTCGGCAAGCGGGCCACCCTGTGGATCCAGGACCTGCTGCTGGACCTGGAGGACCTGGACCATGTGCTGGCCACCACCCCGGTGCGCGGCATCAAGGGCACCACCGGAACCCAGGCCAGCTTCCTGGAACTGTTCGACGGCGACGGCGGGAAGGTGCAGGCCCTGGAGACCCGGTTCTGCGCCAAGGTGGGCGTGCCCGCCATCCCGGTGTCCGGGCAGACCGCCACCCGCAAGCTGGAGGACCGGCTGGGCCAGGTGCTGTGCGGGATTGCCGCTTCGGCGTCCAAGTTCGCCTGCGACCTGCGCCTGCTCCAGCATCTCAAGGAGGTGGAGGAGCCCTTCGAACGCCAGCAGGTCGGCTCTTCGGCCATGCCCTACAAGCGCAACCCCATGCGCAGCGAGCGCATCAATTCGCTAAGCCGGTTCGTCCTGGGGCTCATGCCCAGCACCTACCAGACCAGCGCCACCCAGTGGCTGGAGCGCACCCTGGACGATTCCGCCCACCGGCGCCTCACGGTGAGCCAGGGGCTCATGGCGGTGGACGCCATCCTGGTGCTCTACCGCAACATCGCTTCGGCCCTGGTGGTCTACCCCAGGATGATCGAGGCCCGGCTGCGCGGGGAGCTGCCCTTCATGGCGGCGGAAGTCCTGCTCATGGAGGGGGTGAAGCGCGGCGGCGACCGCCAGGACCTGCACGAGCGGTTCCGGGTGGCGGCCCTGGAGGCCGGGCGCCGGATCAAGGAGGAAGGCCGTCCCAACGAACTGCTGAGCCTGCTGGCGGCCGATCCCGCCTGGGCCATGACCGAGGCCGAACTGGCCGCGCTGCTGGACCCGGTCCGCTTCACCGGCTGCGCCGGCGACCAGGTGCGCCGCTTCCTGGCCGGGGAGGTGGCCACGGCCCTGGCTGGCTACCGTCCGGGAGAAGAAGCCGCCGTGCGGGTTTAGGGGTCGTCATGGAATGGCCCTTCCCTTACTCCCACAACGGCTTGACGCCGAATACCAACCCCTTTGAAAGGTCCTTGAATGCTTAAAATTGCTGTCATCGGTGCCGGATCCCTGCTCGGCCGCGAACTGGTGGACGCCATGGAACCCCGGGAATGCTCGGTGCTGCCGCTGTCCCACGGCCCCATGACCCGGGACGAAGAGTTCGGCGACCTGGTGATGTTTGCCCCCGAGGCCTCCCTGCTGGAGGACATCGAGCTGGTGATCCTGGCGGAAACGCCCACCGTTCCGGAACTGCTCACCGGCTACCAGGGCCGGGTGCTGGACCTGCGCGCCGAGCCCGAAGCCTCCCTGGAGCCCATGCCCCTGGCCGGAACCTGGCCCAAGGGGCGGATCGCCCTGCGCGGCCGGCCGGCCCTGGAACAGGTGCTCGGCCTCATTCCCAGGCTGGTGGAGGGCCTGGGCGAGGTGAGCGGCACCCACCTGCAGTCGGTGGCCTTCATGGGCGACCGCGGGGTGGACGGGCTCATGGAACAGACCGCGGCCATCTTCAAGGGCGAGGATCCCGACATCGAGAAGCTGGGCTACCGGGCCGCCTTCGAGGTGGTGCCCCAGGTGCCCCGGGGGCGCATGATCACGGTGAACGTGCCCGCCTTCCACGGCGATCTGCTGATCCTCCACCTGCGGGCCGCCGAAGGGCGCACCCTGAGCCGGGTGGAGAAGCCGCCCCAGGGGGTGGAATGGCACGAACATCCCGCCAGTTCCCGGGAGGTGGCGGTGAGTCCCTTCCTGCTGGCCCATTTCGCGTCCGCCGAAGAGGGCCGGGCCGGCATCCTCACCCTGGGCTTCGATCCCATCCTGTGGGGTGTGCTGATGCCCACCCTGCGCCTGCTGGAGCTCTGAGGCCCATGGCCAAACTGGACGATCCCCACGACCGGGGGGACTTCTTCAAGTCCCTGGGAACGCTGCTGGGCGGATTCCTGGCGGAGCGCGTGTCCGACGTGGTGACCGGGGTGGGCCCCAGGCTGCTGCGGCCCCCCGGGGCGCTCGAGGAGTTCGACTTCCTGGTGGTCTGCACCCGCTGCGACAAGTGCCTGCGGGCCTGCCCGCAGGGCTCCATCTACCGGGCCGGGCCGCAGACGGCGCTGGCGGCGGGGACGCCGATGATCGAGCCGCGCAACATGCCCTGCTTCCTCTGCAGCAACCTGCCCTGCGTCACCGCCTGCCCGGAGGGGGCCCTGGTCTGGCCCAAGCGCAAGGTGGCCGGCCAGGAACTGGAGGGCCCGCCCGCCGTGCAGATGGGCATCGCCCGGGTCAAGCGCGGCCTGTGCCTCACCTACGCCCGGGACGACGAGCCGGCCCAGCCGTGCCGCACCTGCGTGGACCGCTGCCCCTATCCCGGCGTGGCGATCCGCATGCGCGATCCCGGCACGGAGGCCCTGGCGCACCCCGAGGTGGTGGCGGACTACTGCACCGGCTGCGGGCTGTGCACCTTCGGCTGCCCCACGCCGGAACCGGCCATCGTCGTGGAACCGCGCGAATAGAAGGATTGCCAGCCAGCGCCGGCCCTGCCATCATGGCCCACCCTTGAGTGGATGGGCGGGGCTGGTCTATGAAAAATGAAGGCATCGGCATCTCGGTACCGCGCAGGGAAGGGCGGGAAAAGCTCACCGGCAAGGCCCTGTACGTGGCCGACCAGGTCTGGCCGGAGCGGATCTACGGCGTCACCGTGCGCTCGAAGGTGGCCCATGGCCGGATCCTGGGCATCCGCTTCGGCGAGGGCATTCCCTGGCCGGAGTTCACCATCGTCACCGCCAAGGACATCGAGGCGATGGGCTGGTACAACCGGGTGGAGTCGGTGGCGCCGGACCAGCCGTTCCTGGCGGAGGAGATCATCCGCCACGCCGAGGAGCCGGTGCTGCTGCTGGCCCACCCCGACCGGCACCTGCTGGAGCGGGCGCGCCGGGCGGTGACGGTGGAGGTGGAGGAGCTGCCCGCGGTGCTGGACATCGACGAGGCCCTGGCCTGCGTGCAACGGGTGGGCGGCCGGAACAACCTGTTCAAGGAGATCCGCATCGAGAAGGGGGATCCGGACGGTGTGTGGGCCCAGGCGGCGCACGTGGTGGAGGGGGAGTACCACACCGGCGCCCAGGA
This sequence comes from Holophaga sp., assembly GCA_031292735.1. The sequence continues at coordinate 12,541 of JARLGP010000261.1, read as the reverse complement.
GCAGCTGTACATCGAGACCAACGGCATGACCGCCGAGGTGAGGCACGGGGAGGAGGGTCCCGACGTCACCGTGCGCGGCTCCCTGCAGTGCCCGTACTACGTGCACACCGCCCTCACCCAGCTGTTCCATCTGCCGGGGCCCCGGGTGCGGGTGCTCCAGATGGAGACCGGCGGCGCCTTCGGCGGCAAGGAGGACTACCCCTCCATCATCGCCGGGCACGCCGCCCTGCTGGCCTGGAAGGCGGGGCGGCCGGTGACCATCGTCTACGACCGGGAGGAGGACATGGCCTGCACCACCAAGCGGCATCCCTCCCGCAGCCGGCTGCGCACCGCCTTCGACGCCGACGGCCGGCTGCTGGCCATGGAGACGGACTTCGTGCTGGACGCCGGCGCCTACACCACCCTGTCGCCGGTGGTGCTCAGCCGGGGCGCCATTCACGCCCTGGGCCCCTACCGCTGCCCGCACGTGCGCATCCACGCCCGGGCGGTGGCCACCCACACCCCGCCCAACGGCGCCTTCCGCGGCTTCGGCGCGCCCCAGAGCCTGTTCGCCATGGAACGGCATATGGACATCGCCGCCGCCCGGATGGGCATCGACCCGGTGCTTCTGCGCCGCCGGAACCTGTTGAAGGAAGGCGACCTCATGGCCACCGGCCAGCGGGTCACCGAGGCGCTGGACCTGCCCGGCCTCATGGACCGGGCGCTGGCCGACCTGGGCTACCAGGGCAAGCTGGCCGCCTTCGCCCGGCACAATGCCGGCCCCAGCCGGATCAAGAAGGGCGTGGGCTTTTCGGTGTTCATGCACGGCTGCGGCTTCACCGGCTCCGGGGAGCAGCACCTGGCCTCGGTTACCGGGGTGCGCACCATGGCCGATGGCCGGGTGGAGGTGCTGGCCGCCTCCACCGAGATGGGCCAGGGCAAGGAAACGGTGTTCACCCAGATCGTTTCCGAGGCCCTGGGGGTGCCCAACGACCTGGTGCGGATCTCCGGGGCGGACACCCGGGAGGTGCCCAACAGCGGGCCCACCGTGGCCTCCCGCAGCACCATGGTGGTGGGCAGGCTGGTGGCCGACGCCGCCACGGGGCTCAGGCAGATGTTGGTGGAGCGGCAGTTCCTGCGCGAGCCGTACGACCCGGAGGGGTTCCGGGCCGCGGTGCGCCGGGCCCATGCCGCGGGCGTCCTCACCTGCTTTTCGGAATACCAGCAGCCCGCCAACCTGGTGTGGGACGACCAGACCTACCGGGGCGACGCCTACCCCACGTTCGCCTGGGCCTGCTATGCGGTGGAGGTGAGCGTGGACACCGTCACCTGGGAGGTGAAGGTGGAGGACTTCGTGGCCCGGCAGGAGGTGGGCCGGGTGATCAACCCCATCCTCGCGGCCGGCCAGGTGGAGGGCGGCGTCACCCAAGGCCTGGGCTGGGCCCTGTGGGAGAAGGTGGAGACCGCCCAGGGGCGCATGGTCAACAACCAGATGACCAACTACATCGTCGCCACCGCCCAGGACCTGCCGCGGATCCGCGTCTATTTCGAAGAGAACAACCCCTATGCCCTGGGGCCCGGGGGGGCCAAGGGGTTGGGTGAACTGCCCATGGACGGGCCCGCGCCGGCGGTGCTGGGGGCCATCCAGAACGCCCTGGGACTGCTGGACCTGCGGCAGCTGCCGGTGACCCCCGAGCGCCTGCTGGAAGCGGTGGAGGCCGATCATGGAGGCGAATAGCATGCAGCTGGAGTTGACCGTGAACGGGGTGCGGCGGTCGGTGGCGGTGCCGCCCATGGCCCGCCTGCTGGACGTGCTGCGGGAGGATCTGGGCCTGCCGGGCACCAAGGAGGGCTGCGGCGAGGGGGAGTGCGGCGCCTGCTCGGTGATCATGGACGGCCGGCTGGTGAACAGCTGCCTGGTGGCCGCGGTCCAGGCCCAGGGCGCCGAGCTGCTCACCATCGAAGGGCTGGCCCAGGGCGAGACCCTGCACAGCCTGCAGCAGGCCTTCCTGGCCTGCAACGGTGCCCAGTGCGGGTTCTGTACCCCGGGCATGGTGATGGCCTCGGTGGACCTGCTGCAGCGCTGCCCCCACCCCAGCGAGCCGGAAATCCGCCAGGGATTGGCTGGCAACATCTGCCGGTGCACGGGCTACGTGAAAATCGTGGAGGCCGTGCAAGGGGCCGCCGCCGGGCAGGTGCGACCGTGAGAGGCGATGTGCCCCAGTGCGTCGTCAAGGTGCCCGCCACGCTCCAGGAGGCCCTGGAGACCCTGGCCGGGGAGCCTGGCCGCTGGCGGCCCCTGGCCGGCGGCACCGACCTCATGGTGCCGTTCGCCGCGGGCCGTCTGGCCGACACCTGCTTCCTCAGCCTCCAGCGCCTGGATCCCCTGCGGGGCATCCAGGCGGATGACGAGGGGATCACTTTCGGCGCCCTGGTCACCTACACCGACCTGATCCGGCACCCTTACGTGCAGCGCCACCTCCCCAACCTGGCGAAGAGCGCGAGGGTCACCGGCGCCGTGGCCATCCAGAACCGGGGCACCCTGGGCGGCAACCTGGTGAACGGCAGCCCCGCCGCCGACAGCCCGCCCAGCCTGCTGGCCTACGGCGCCCGGCTGGAGCTGACCGGACTGCGCGGATCGCGCTGGGTTCCGGTGGAAGCCTTCCACACCGGCTACAAGCAGACGGTCATGGCTCCGGACGAGCTGCTGACCCGGATCCGGGTGCCCAAGCTGCTGCCCGGGTTCCACTTCTACCGCAAGGTCGGCACCCGCGCCGCCCAGGCGGTGGCCAAGGTCTGCCTGGCGGCCTATGCCCGGATCGAGGCGGGCGTGGTGCGGGAATTCCGGGTCGGCCTGGGCAGCGTCGCCCCGGTGCCAATCCGGGCCCGGGCCGCCGAAGCGGTGATCCTGGGCCAGCCCCTGGACCGGCTTCCGGTGGCCGAGGCCAGGGCAGCCCTCATGGCCGACATCCATCCCATCGATGACATCCGCTCCACCGCCCGCTACCGGCGCACCGTGGCAGGCAATGTTCTGGTCCAGGCCCTTGCTGAACTTGTTGGCGATCTAAACATTCAATCATGAAGTTTGGTCCATAATAAAAGCTGTTCAAGCTTTGGAAACACAGCTGCAACTTCTTTCAAACCCAGCCAACAACGATAGGGGTGTCCCTTGAAACCTCGGTCTACTCATAGGAATCTCATCTCGGGGCGTGTCGGCCTGGCGCTGGTTGCGCTGATGGCCGCCGCCACGCTGCCCCTGGGCGCCGCCCAGGAGCCGGAGAAGGGCAAGGAAAGAGGTAGGGAGGAACGAAGGGAAACGCCGCGTCCTCCAGCCGCCCAGCGTCCCAGTGCGCCCTCCCAGGCTCCAGCCCAGGCCCCCGGCCAGCGTTCCGGTGCGCCTGGGCAGGCTCCCGGCCAGACCCCCGGCCAGCGTCCCGGTGCGCCTGGGCAGACTCCCGGCCAGACCCCCGGCCAGCGTCCCGGTGCGCTTGGGCAGACTCCGGGCCAGACCCCCGGCCAGCGTCCCGGTGCGCCTGGGCAGGCTCCCGGCCAGACCCCCGGCCAGCGTCCTGGTGCGCTTGGGCAGACTCCGGGACAGACTCCCGGCCAGCGTCCCGGTGCGCCTGGGCAGACTCCGGGCCAGACCCCTGGCCAGCGTCCCGGTGCGCTTGGGCAGACTCCGGGACAGACCCCCGGCCAGCGTCCTGGTGCGCCCGCCCAGGCTCCCGGGCAGCGGCCCGGCATGTCCGGTCAGGCTCCCGGCCAGACCCCCGGCCAGCGGCCCGGCATGCCCGGCCAGGCGCCGGGTCAGCGTCCCGGAATGCCCAATCAGGCCGGGCATCCCATGCCCGGTCCCGCTGGCCGTCCTGGCCCTGCGCCGCTTTCCGTGGTCCGCACCCGGGATGGCGGCGAGATCCACCGTGCTCCCGGGGGTGCCATTCGCGAGGTGCGCACTCCGAACGGCGCGGTGATCCACTACGCCCCTGATGGCATGCGCCATGTGGAAGTGGCCCGTCCCGATGGTCGGGTGCTGTTCGCCAACGGCAGCGGCCGCGGTGGGTATGTGCAGAGGCCTTTAATGTTCCACAACCAGCCCTTCGTCCAGCGGACCTACGTGGAACACGGGGTCATGTTCACCCGGGTCTACCGCCCCTATGCCTACCATGGCGTCACGTTCAACGTCTACATGCCGGCCCACTACTACCGTCCCTCCTTCTACACCTGGGCCTACCACCCCTGGGGCCGTCCGGTCCGCTACCAGTGGGGCTGGGGCAGGCAGCCCTGGTACGGCTACTACGGCGGCTACTACGCCCCCTACCCGGTCTATTCCAGCCCGGTCTTCTGGCTGACCGACTTCATGGTGGCGGCCACTCTGCAGGCGGCCTACCAGGCACGGATGGATGACCCCGCGCCCACCGCCCCCCCGCCCAGCACCTATGACACCGGCGCCATGAGTCCGGAAGTGAAGCAGGCCATCGCCGACGAGGTTCGCCGGCAGGTGGACCAGGAACGCATGGAACAGCAGGCCGTGGGCCAGAGCTACAACCAGACCGCCAGCGCCCCGCCGCCCCTGTTCAGCGACAACGTTTCCCGCATCTTCCTGGTGGCCACCGGGACCGTGGCCTACGCCGGCGGCCAGGAACGGCTCCTGCCCGAAGGGGATGTGCTGCAGCTCAGCGGGGCCCCGGCGCCCGGCGCCACCTATGCCGACGTGACCGTGCTGGCCTCCCGCGACCCCCGCGTGCCGAACGGCAGTGTGGTCTCGGTGAACCTCCAGGACCTGCAGGAGATGCAGAACCGAATGCGGGCCAACATCGACCAGGGCCTGGGCGATCTCCAGGCCCACCAGGGCCAGGGCGGGCTGCCCCCGCTGCCGGCTCAGAACCTGGGCACCTCCGACGCGCCGTACGCCAGCGCCATGCAGCCGGACACCAACGCCGCCGGGGAACTGTCCCAGGTGGCCCAGGACGCCAATGCCTCGGGCCAGAGCGTGCTCAACCAGGGCGCCCAACCCCAGGCGCCCACCCGGTCCATCGCCCTGGGCATGAGCATGGCGGAAGTCCACAGCATCCTCGGCAACCCCAAGGAGACCGCCAATCTCGGCTCCCGGCGGATCGAGGTCTACCAGGACTTCAAGATCACCTTCAGCAACGGCACCGTGAGCAACATCCAGTAGCCCAGCCGCCGCGTTCGCGAACCTGTTCCGGATGTTCCACGTGGAACCTGCCGGAACAGGTTCTTCTCATAGGCCGAATTCCTGCCAGCGGGCAGTGATCCGTTCCAGCAACTGGGCGGGGAAGGCCAGGTCCCGGGGCCATTCCCGGGGGAAGCCGTCCAGCTTCGGGCTTTTGCGGGTGGCGTCGATGCCCACCTTGCTGCCGAAGGCGAACCGGTCGGCGCTGTGGTCCAGGGCGTCCAGGGGGCCTTCGGTGAACAGCAGGTCCCGGCGGGGGTCCACGTTGCTGGTGACCCGGAACAGGACTTCGTTGCCGTCATGGGGGTCGATGTCCTGGTCCACCACGACGATGCCCTTGCTGAACATCATCTGCCCGGTGCCCCAGATGGCGTTCATGACCTTCTGGGCGTGGCCGGGGTACTCCTTGCGGATGGCGACGATCACCAGGTTGTGGAACCCGCCGGCCGGAGGCAGGTGCATGTCCACCACTTCGGGAAGGACCATTTTAAGCAAGGGCAGGAAGATGCGTTCGGTGGCCAGGCCCAGGTAGGCGTCCTCCTGGGGCGGGCGGCCGACGATGGTGGCCGGGTAGACCGGGTTCCGCCGCTGGGTGATGGCCTCCACATGCAGGACGGGGTAGTCGTCGGCCAGGGAGTAGTAGCCGGTGTGGTCGCCGAACGGGCCCTCCCGCCGCAGCTCCCCCGGGTCCACCCAGCCTTCGATCACCAGTTCGGAATCCGCCGGCACCTCCAGCTCGTTGCTGACGCAGCGGACCATCTCCACCCCCTCGCCGCGCAGGAAGCCGGTGAACATGATCTCCGACAGGAACGGCGGCAGCGGCGCGGTGGCGGCATAGGTGAGCGCGGGGTCGCCGCCGAAGCTGATGGCCACCGGCATCCGCTCGCCGGGGCCGTAGCCGGTGCGGGCCCGGGCCCCGTCGTGGTGCAGCTGGGTGTGGAATCCGAGGGTGTGGTCATCGTAGACCTGGAGCCGGTACAGGCCCATGTTCCGCTGGCCCCGGCGCAGGGTGTGCCCCAGGCCCAGGGTGATGAACGGGCCGCCATCCTCCGGCCAGGTGGTGAGCACCGGGAGCCGGGAGATGCGGGCGTCGTCGCCGCGCCACACCACCTCCTGGCAGATGCCCTTGCGCACGGTCTTGGGCATCCAGCCCCCCACCTCCGCCAGCATCGGCAGCTTGGCGAGCTTGTCCAGGAAGCTGCCGCCCGGCCTGGGCATGGCTTCCTGGATCAGCTTCTCGATGCGTGCGGCCACCGCGTCCAGTCCGGCCGGATCCTGGTCCACCCCCAGCGCCATGGCCATGCGCCGGGCGCTGCCGAACACGTTCATGGCCACCGGCATGGCGGCGCCCTTGATCCGGTCGAACAGCAGGGCGGAGCCGCCGCCAGGCTGCTTGGCGACCCGATCGGCGATGGCGCCGGCTTCCAGGTAGGGATCCACCTCGGCGGCCACCCGCTTCAGCTCGCCGCTGGCCTCCAACTGTTTCAGAAAGGTCTGGAAATCCCGGGCCATGCACCACCTCGATCATCCGTTTCCACACAAATCGGTTTCCGCCGGCCTCAGGGCTCGATGCTTTCCAGAAGCCATGGGGAAGGCTCGCACGGGCTCGGCCCGAGGGTGATCCACCCGGGCGGCAGCTGGTCCACCTCGCGGTCGTTGCAGTACAGGGTGAGCAACGGCTGTCCGGCTTCCACCCGCTGGCCCACCCGCGCCTGCACCCGGAGGCCGACCCCCAGGTCCAGGGGGTCGGCCTGGCTGCTCCGGCCCGCGCCCAGCTCCATGGCCAGCAGGCCCAGGGCCCGGCTGTCCACAGCCTGGACGAAGCCCGCGGTTTCCGCCCGCACCACCACGGTCCGCCGGCAGCCCGGCAGCAGGCTGAAATCGTCCAGGGCCCTGGGATCTCCACCGTTGAAGGCCACCCAGGTGCGAAAACGCTCCATGGCCCGGCCGCTGGCCAGGGCGGAAGCCACCTGCGCCTGGGCCTCCGGCAAGGTTCCGGCGCCGCCGCCCAGGATCAGCATTTCCGCGGCCAGCCGGAAGCTCAACTGGGCGAGGTCGGACGCGTGCCGCCCCTTCAGGATCTCCACCGCCTCCATGACCTCCAAGGCATTGCCGATGGCCCAGCCGAGCGGCTCCTCCATGCGGGTGACCAGCGCCTTGACGCGCAGGCCCTGGGCCTGGCCCACGGCCACCATGGCCTGGGCCAGGGCCCGGGCGTCCTCACGGGACTTCATGAAGGCCCCGGCGCCGCACTTCACGTCCAGCACCAGGGCGTCGCAGCCGCCGGCCAGCTTCTTGCACATGACGCTGGCGGTGATGAGCGGAATGGATTCCACCGTGGCGGTGACGTCGCGCAGGCCGTAGAGCCTGCGGTCGGCCGGGCAGATGTCCGCGGTCTGGGCGCTGTTGGCGAACCCGGTGGCGCGCAGGCTGGCGCGGAAGGCCTCCGGATCCAGTTCCACCCGCAGTCCGGGAATGGCCGCGTACTTGTCCACGGTCCCGCCGGTGTGCCCCAGCCCGCGGCCGCTGAGCATGGCGCAGGGCACCCCGCAGGCGGCGACGATGGGGCCGAGGATCAAGGTGGTCTTGTCCCCGACGCCGCCGGTGGAGTGCTTGTCCACCTTCACCCCCGGCAGCGAGGAAAGGTCCTCCTTCAGCCCCGAATCGCGCATGGCCAGGGTGAGGGCCACGGTCTCCCGGGTATCCATGCCCCGCCAGCAGATGGCCATGAGCAGGGCCGCGCTCTGCTCGTCGGGGACGGTGCCGCGGGTGACGCCCTCCACCCAGAAGGCGATCTGCTCAGGGCTGAGCCGCCCGCCGGTCTTCTTGGTGTAGATCAGGTCGTACATGCGCATGGAGCGTCCTCGCCGGGCCCGGCCGGTGCGGGATCAGACGCCGGCCAGCATCCGTTCCAGTCCCGGGTCCACCAGCTGCTTGAACCGGGCCTTGTAGTCCGCCAGGTCCTTCCAGGCCTGGTCCCGGTTGCCCTGGAGCCGGTCGGCGTCCAGCAGGGTGGACCAGAAGATGGGGGCCCAGGCCTGGTCCGGACCCGCGTTGCCGCGCAGGGAGGCGAGGGTGGCGGCGGCCTCCTGGGCCTGGCCTTCGGCCACCTGCTTGCGGGCCAGCCGCAGCCGGCTCCAGGGGTCGGTCTGAACGGCCGGAGCGGCGCCCTTTTCGCCCAGCTGCAGGCGCCAGGTGGCCAGGAGTCCCTCCGTCACGGCGCGGTCGTCCCGGGGCGAGGATTTGGCCAGGGCCTCCAGCCGGGGCAGGCGCTCGCGCATGCGCTGTTCCAGGACCTCGGGGGAGGGCGGGGTGGTCTGGTCGCCCAGCACCTCGATCTGCAGATCGGCCAGGGCGGTCTGGTGCTTTTCCAGGGACGCGGCCCGGTTCGCCCGGAACCCGAAATAGGCGGCAAACGCCACCACCAGGATCCCGGCCACCATCAGCAGCGGCTTCAGGTAGCCCACCTGGATGTCTTCGCCCGTGGCCACCTTCTTCTGGAAGGCCTGCAGGCTTTGTGCAGGTTTCTGCACCTGGATGACTTTGTCTTTGCCATGTGAAACCATGCCATTCACTCCGAACTTAAAGAATGCCCGAGCCCGCTGCGCTTCGCACTTGAAAATGTGCGAGGCTCTGGTACCATTGAACGCTAGGCCCGGATAGCTCAGTTGGTAGAGCAATGGACTGAAAATCCATGTGTCGGCGGTTCAACTCCGTCTCCGGGCACCAATAAAACCAAGCACTTAGCCTCGATCCTGGATCGAGGCTTTTCTCTTTTTGCTCTAGGGTTGCTCTACGGATGGAGACTCGGGGCTCCAGGCCCTGGTCGTGGGCCAGGAAATGGAAACTTCGCCCGTCGAGAATGGCGGGTCGGAGAAGAGGAGCTCCTTCACCAGCTTGGCCCGGGCCGGATCGCTGCCCGGGGACCATAACTCCCCGGGGGCGGCGCCATGGACCAGGGACTCCCGGCACCGGCTCAGGGCCTGCGCTGCCCAGGCCTGGACCTGTTCCGGGAAATCCGGGACCTCAGCTTGGCGCTGCCGGTAGGTGGCTGCCCCACGGGTGGCGTTGCCGGCTTTCTGGAAGCCATCGGTCAGCGCCTGGATGATCTCCCTCAGAAAGCGGATCGGGGTTTTTCCGCGCAGGGCTCCGGGTGCCTTGCCGGCCAGAGCGAGCAGAACATCGGCCCCGGCCGGAAACGGGCCCATGATCGCCAGCCCCTGGCGGATCCACTTGTGCAAGTCTTTTCCGCTGGGGTGCATGGCCTGTCGGGTCTCCGGGGGGGGGCGGCTGGAAGCCAGTCCCCATAGGCTGTGTGCAAGGTCTGGGCAAATCGGGCCAGACTCTGCGCCCAGATCTTCCACCCGCCCGCGCACATTCGCGGACAGTCTGGGACAGCACCAGCATGGCGCGCCGGTGTTGGCAAGTGAACACCGGAAGTCGAAACGAGGAGCGCCCCTCGAGCCGGAACTCCCCCTGTCCAGGTGGGTGGGCCCCGGTCTGCTTGGACCCTTACCTGGGGAGAGAACCATGAGTATGCATATCCATTCCGAACCCGGCCTCGTCGTGCCCTTCCGCGCCGCCCTCTCGGTCAACGAATTTTGCGCGGCATTCGGCATCGGCCGGACCCTGTTCTACCGCCTGAAGAACGAGGGGAAAATCCGGTTCATCAAAGTGGGGCGGCGGACCCTGATTCCCTGGGCCGGAGCCACGGACTGGATGGACCAGAGCGCCGTCCATCCCGCGACCGTGGACCGCGCGTCCTAGGGGACCAACGTGGCCGGGTCCCTCTATATCTCTTGATCAAAGTGGAACAACTACGTCGCGTCGCTCTCCCACCAAGGTCGGAGTCAAGTAAAATACCTTGGTTGCCTGCTTCCACCGCGAGGGGATGCGCAAGGCTTCGGCTCGCATTCAATCATTTAGCGTTACCGAAATCTTTGTATTTGTGCCTTTTGGGATTGGTATTCTGGTTACCATCCAATCTGTTAGTCCATCCAAGAGATCAAGGCCTCTCATGCGATTCACACTTATTGTGATTTCCCTTACGAGTTTGCTGGCTGCTCAGCCAGTCAACTTCGCTACAGGCACTTGGTCCTGGTCTGGCTTAAATGAAGCAGGTGGATTTCTCCGCGTAGCTCAGAAGAATGGAACCGCCCGATTTCAGTTGGAGTGCTACCGAGGTGGCCCATCCTTTAATTCAGGCTTCGTTGGCGGTGAAATGAAATTCAACGGGCGTATTGGTACCTTCCAGTCAACAGAATTTGGCCGATGCCGAATTGTCTTCGAGTTTCACGAAAAAGAGGTGGTCATCAGGGAGGACACAGATACTTGCGACTGTGGGTTTGGATATGGTGTAACAGCAAATGGTATCTATCGGCTAAAGACACACCGGATGCCAAAATTCCACAAAGGAGATCCAAGGAACGCTGAAACTAAACTTGAGTAGACATGCCTCATTTCGTCCATCCCAGTGGCGCCGAGCGCGGCGTGTCTTTCGTGGACGCTCATTCCACCAGCAATTGTCAGAACCGCCTTGTCACCATCACCAGTAGGAATCGGTACCCTGGAATTGGCCAGTTGGCCGGTATATGTGCATCAACGCTTCACTTCAAATCCTTCACTTCAAATTCAGTCGTGCCGCTGCTTTCAGCGAAAAGCGTTGCCGTATTGCCTAACCGGGCATTCGACTCCGGACACAGCCCCGCAAGCGATCCTCCAAGCCGGCATCACCATTCCATCGGCCGTCCTCCCTTCAGCGCGCCGCCGGGGCCGTGCCGGTCAATGCTGGCGTTAGGACTGCAGACAAAAATAAATTGACTTTTATGGAAAATGTTCCACACTTTAGGCATGGACAAAACAGCTATCCAGGCCAAATGGGACATGATTTCCCCAATGCTCGATGAGCGAGCCAGAAGGCTTTGGGCAATCGCAGAATCCGAGGCCCTCGGATGGGGCGGCATCACCCTTGTTTCGGAGGTGACTGGACTCAGTCGCCAAACGATTCATACCGCGCTCAAGGCCGCACATGGCATGGCTGCCGGCGAATACGCCAAGCCTTTTAAAGCCGGCCGCGTGCGAATAGAGGGCGCGGGACGGAAGAGTTTGGCCGATGGCGATCCGAGCTTGGTCCGTGACCTGGAGTTGCTGGTGGCTCCAGCGACCCGGGGTGATCCGATGTCTCCCTTGCGCTGGACCTCGAAGAGCACTGAGCACTTGGCTGCGGCTTTGCGTCAGCTCGGCCACAAGGTTTCCTGGAAAACAGTTGGAAGGATGCTCATGGCCCAGGGCTATAGTCTTCAGGCGAACCGGAAGTCCAAGGAGGGCGAGATTCACCCTGATCGAGATGGGCAGTTTGCCCACATAAACAAGCAGGCCATGGCCTTCCAAGAAGACGGGCAGCCGGTGATTTCGGTTGACACCAAGAAGAAAGAGTTGATCGGAGAGTACAAGAACGGTGGGAAAGAATGGCAGCCCAAAGGCAAGCCTGAGCACGTCCTGGATCACGATTTTCCTGATCCAACAGTGGCGAAGGCAGTGCCCTATGGTATTTACGACGTAGCAGCCAACAAAGGCTGGGTGACGGTCGGCAATGATCATGACACGCCAAAATTCGCGGTCAACGCCATTCGATCCTGGTGGCAGCAAATGGGGCATCCGATGTATCCGGAGGCCACGCGCCTTCTCGTGACTGCAGATTGTGGCGGCAGCAATGGCTATCGTGCCCGAGCCTGGAAACTCAATCTTCAGAAGCTGGCGAATGAGACGGGGTTGACCATCTCGGTTTGCCACTTCCCGCCCGGCACCAGCAAGTGGAACAAGATCGAGCACCAGATGTTCTGCCACATTACCCAGAACTGGCGGGGGCGTCCCCTGGTGAGCCTGGAGGCCGTTGTCAGCCTCATCGGCTCAGTAACAACCCGCAAGGGCCTCAGGATCCAGGCCAGCCTCGACCCGGGCAAATACGAACTCGGCAGGAAAATCACGGACAAGGATCTGGCGGAAGTTCGAATCGAGAAGTCAGAGTTCCAGGGAGCGTGGAACTATTCGATTCTCCCAAACGCAAAATAACAAACTAATTTTGTCCGTAATCCTAAGCGACGGGATGGGATGACCCGGCGCCCGGCCCGCTCCTGGGCGCCCGCGCCCACCAGAAGGTGGACGCTGGACCGGAGCTCCACCGGGATGGGCCACTGGCGGTGGGCCAGATCCAGCACCAGCAGATGGTTAGGCATCGTCCATAAACAACATGGTCAAAATTATCCGCTTGAGCCTGGTGTGATGGAGTAGTTCCACTCGCCATGAAACTCACCCTTCTCGAGGTTCACCCTGGCCAGGTCCTCGTCAGACACCTTCGCTCCAGTGGGG
>JARLGP010000260.1 GCA_031292735.1 Holophaga sp. | reverse complement strand
GGCCGCCGTGGTGGCCCAGGGCACCTTCGGCTGCGACTCGGTCCAGCGCCTGGGCGACCTGGCCGCGGCCGCGGACCTGCGCTTCGGCTGCGGCGACTGCAGCTATCCCATCCTCTACCCGGCGCTGCAGCCCAGCGCCGACGGCGTGTTCAACCGGCGCGGCCTGGAGGAGCGGGGCTACCGGTTCGGCCAGCTGGAGGAGCTGCTGGAGCGGGTCCGTTCCGGCGCGGTGGGGGCGGTGGTGCTGCTGCACGACCCGGAATTCTCCAGCGAGGCGGAAACCGGCACCCTGCGCGCCATCCTCCAGGCGGCCCGGTTCAGCCTGGTGCTGGAACCCATCCCGGGGCCCTTCAGCGACCTGGCCACGGCCCGGCTGCCGGTGGCCACCTACCTGGAAGAGACCGATTTCATCGTCAACCACGAAGGGGAATTGCGATGCTACAAGAAGGCCCTGGATCCTCCAAAGGGAGTGAAACCCATCGTGGCATGGGCCAGGGAGCTGCTGACGGCGCTGCGGACCGTCCCGGTCTGAGCGGCGTCCTTCCCGCCCCGTTCCTGCTGGCCTACGACGCCGAGGACAGCGGCTGCCGCCGGCTGGTGGACTGGGCCCAGCGGCGCGACCGGAGCGGGCTGGTGGTGTCGTTCCCGTTCCAGAACGGCGAACTGGTGCTGGTGGCGCCGGAGCTGGCCGGGCTGCCCCAGGCCGGCGAGGTGCATGGGTTCGACACCCGCACCCGGAACCTGCACAGCGGCGCCAGCCTGATGCCAAGCCTGCTCAGCCGGCTGCCCGGCTGGCGCTGGCTGGCGCCGCTGGCCTGTCTGCCGTGGGTGGCCTCCATGCTGTACGGCTTCATCCGGCGCCGGGGCAACTAGACTGGTCACGGAGTGTGACCATGAAAGTCGTGATCGTGCTGGACCGGGAACTTCCCGTCGGGCTGCTGGCCAATGCCGCTGCGGTGCTGGCTTTCAGTGCGGCCCCGCACCTGCCCGAAGGCATCGGGCCGGCCCTGGAAGACGCGGACGGCAGCCCGCACGCCGGCATCACCAACCTGCCCATCCCGGTCCTGGCCAGTTCCGCCGGCCAGCTCGCCGAACTGCGCGCCCAGGCACTGGCGCTGCCCGGGGTCGGCTGCATCGATTTCCCGGACGTGGCCCAGAGGGCCAAACGCTACGAGGACTATGCAGCGGATCTGAACGCCGCCCGGGAAACCGACCTGAGCTACCTGGGCCTCTGCATCTTCGGCCCGCCGGCGGCTGTCCGGCACCTCACCGGTATCCTCACCCTGATCCGATAGTCGGAAGGTTCCAGGCCCTATGAAAGGGAGGCGGTGGCCATCTGCACGCCCACCACCTGGATGGCCGGGAAATCCTCCTGGATGTCGTTGCCCAGGTCCCGGGCCATGTCGTCCTCCTCGTCGAACTGCCAGAACAGGTGGATGGCGCAGCCGTTCTCGGCCGCCTTGTTCAGCATCTGGAAGATCCGGTGGAAGGCCTTGGCGCTGGCGCTGTTGTAGTAGGTGATGTGCATCTCCACCCGGAGCAGGGTCAGCTTGCTCTCCTCCAGCATGGCCTTGATGGTTTCCAGGATGGGCGCATAGAACGTCAGCACATGTTCCGGGTAGGACTCCCCGCGCAGGCTCAGGAGGCCCTTCTCCGGATTGAGGCTGACTTCGGGCGTGAGCGGGGTGGGGGGCAGATGAAACGGGTCCATGGCAACTCTCCTTCAAATGACCGCTTTGAGGAACAGGAAGGTCTTCCCGTCCTGCAGCGGAGGGTCTGGATCAAAAACGAACTCGATGGGGGCGCTGGAACTGGCGGCCATGGTCAGCAGGCCCAGGCCGGCCCCCTTGCTGTCGGCGTCCTCCTGGTCGGAGGCCAGCTGCCGGCGGTAGGCCTGGCGGACCTTCTCGGGCTCCATGCCCTGGACCGATTCCAGGCGCCGGCGCACCCGGGGCACCTGGTCGGACGCCATGTAGTTGCCGCACATCACCTCGAAGCCCTGGCCGGTGCGGGTGACGCACAGCGCGCCGAACTTGCCCAAGGACCCGTCCCCTTCGCCGTTGATGGCGGCGTAGTGCAGGATGTTCTGGGCCATCTCCATGAAGGTGGCGAACACCTTGCGCGACTGGGCGCCGCTGGCGCCTTCCTCGTGGAGCCGGCGCCGGAGCAGGGCGCCGATGGAAGCGATGGTGCCCTCGTCCAGATGGCCGCTGTGGTAGAACACAACCCCATTGGCCGCGGCATTGGCGACGAATTGATTGAATATTTCAAGTTGCACAGGAATCCTCAGAGTCTTATGGCCAGCAGGCAGACGTCGTCTCGCCGGGGTTCCGGGCCCTGGTAGGCGGCCATGGCCGCGCAGGCATGTTCCAGGCGGCTCTGGAGCGGCGCGCCGGGCGCGGCCTCCCGGAACGCCTCCCAGAGCCGGCGCCGGCCGAAGGCGATCCGCTTGGGCCCGCCGATCTGGTCCACGATCCCGTCGGTGGTGCCCAGCAGGGTGGTGCCCTGGGGGAACCGGAGGGTCTGGCTGGTCCAGGTCTGGTTGTCCGGGGTGCTGGTGTAGCCGACCCCGATCCGGTCGCCCTTGACCTCGGTGGGATCGGCGGCGCCGGGCCGGAACACCCACAGGCTGTGCCGGGCCCCGGCGAAGATCAGTTCGCCGGCGACCTGGTCGATCCACAGGCAGGTCACGTCCATGCCTTCGTCGGCCGCCACCCGCCCGCCGACCATTTCGAAACTGCCGGAGTCGTCCGCATGGTGGCTCTGGCCCAGCTCCTCCTTGACCCGGCGGTTGACCTTGGCCAGCACTTCCCCGGGCTCCCAGGGCAGCGCCAGATCCAGCGCATGGCCCAGGAAGGAGGTCATCAGCATGGCCGTGAAGGCGCCGGGAACCCCGTGGCCGGTGCAGTCCATCAGCGCCAGGAACAGCCCCTGGTGCCCGTCCCGCGCCACCCGGCGGGCGAAGAAGGCGTCGCCGCCCACCTGGTCCCGGGGTTTCCAGAGCAGGTGCTGGTCCGGCAGCCCCGCCCCGCGCAGCTCGCCCAGCGAGGTGGCCAGCAGGGCGCCCTGGATGATCTGGGCGTAGTCGATGGATTCGCGGATCACCCGGTTGCGCTCGGCTTCCATCTGGCCCATGGCCCGCAGCAGGTCGAGGCCGGTGCCCAGCCCGCAGAACCGGCCCTGGCGGGTGACGATGAAGCCGTCCTGGAGCACCTTGGCCCCGGCCGCCACGGCCAGCTTGCCCAGCTCGGCGATGGGCAGCTCCCCGTCCACCACCAGCGGGCTCTTGTCCATGAAGGCGATGCAGCTCTTGCGCTCGTAGATCTCCCGGTGGAACGGCATGGAAAAGCCGGTGAGGAAGATGCTGCGGTTGATGATGCCGATGGGGATGCCTTCCTCCACCACCGGCAGGGAAGCCTGGTCAGGATGGTCCTTGAAGAACAGGATCACTTCCTTGTTGGTGTGGGCCGGCGACACGGCTCCCTGCGACCCGGCCAGGTCCGAGGCACAGCGGGGTGCGGACGAAGCCTCGGGCTCTCCGGTCACGCTTTTCGGTTCCTGCGCGGGTTCGATGGCGATCATGCAAGCCTCCAGCTTCCATCATCCGCACCGGTGTAACGGCCGCGTTCTTTGCCCATGAATTCTCACGCGTCGGCGTGCACCTGGTTGCGGCCCGCGTCCTTGGCCCCGTACAGCTGGAGATCGGCCCGGGCCATCAGGGCCTCGAAGCTTTCCCCTTCGCGCAGCTGGGCGACCCCGATGCTCACGGTGATCTGGAAGGTGTCCAGCGCGTCGTTCATCACGCAGCGTTCCACCGAGGCGCGCATGCGCTCGGCCACCTCCTTGGCGTCAACCAGGAGGGTTTCCGGCAGCAGCACCGCGAATTCCTCGCCGCCCGAGCGGCCCAGGGTGTCCATGGCCCGCAGGCAGGCGCTGCAGGCCTGGACGAAGCGCACCAGGGTCTGGTCGCCCGCCCCGTGGCCGTGGGTGTCGTTGACCCGCTTGAAGTGGTCGATGTCCAGGGCCAGCAGGCTCAGCCCGCGCCGGTTGCGCTGCTCCCGCAGGCACTCGTACTCGCCCAGCTCCAGCAGGCGGCGGCGGTTGTAGATGCCGGTGAGCGGGTCGGTGGTGGCCAGGATCCGCAGTTCCACCTCCAGGGTCTTCCGGGCCTCCACCTCATGGGCCAGCTCGGTGTTGAGGATGCGCAGGTGCCGGGCCTGCTCCTCCAGCAGGATGGACTTCTCCATCAGCTCCCGGCTCACCAGGCGGAGCTGCTCCTGCTGCCGGTCCCCCGCCCGCATGAGCCGCTTCTGCTGGCGGGCGCTTTGCTGGAAGGCCTGGAGCAGGTCCCGGGCGGTGGCCCGCAGCCCGTCCACGTCATCCGGATGTTCTTTCATGAAGCTGGCGGCCCGCTGCAGCACGCCGTCCTCGTGCTCGAACAGGCCGAACACTTCGTCAGATTTCAACAAGCTGGAAGTGGACATGCTCAAGCTCCATGGAAAAATCTTCGCCGAATTCCCGCATGACGTCGTCGTCCTTCTGGAAGCACCAGCGCAGGCTCACCTTCGCGCCGCTGCGCACCGCGTTCTCGAAGATCTGGATCATGTTCATGAGGGCCTTGGCGCTGCTGGTGTTGAAGTAGTCCAGTTGGAACTCCACCTGCAGTTCCTGGCCTTGGAGCGTCTCGCAGTATGTGCTGAGCTGCTTGAGCAGGGGGCCGAAAAACGCGGCCGCGTCCTCGGGATAGGCTTCGCCCCGCAGGGCCAGACGGTTCTCCTGGAAACGGAAATCGACCTCCGGCGAACGCTCCATGGCGGGGATGAACGTGTTTTCCATGAGATGCTCCCGTATCAAATGAAGACCTTCATGCAATAGAACGTATTAAGGTCGTCGATATCCAGGAAATCATACTGGATCGGTTCACTGGCCCGGCGGGCGATCTCGATGAGGCCCAGGCTGGCGCCCAGGCTGGCGGGATCGGAATCGCTCTTGATCCGCTCCAGGTAGAAAGCCTTGATGCCCGCGGGATCGAGGTTGCGGATCTTCTCCAGGCGCGCCTGGAGCGGCAGCGCTTCCTCCCGGCGCATGACGTTGCCGCACACCACGAAGAACCGGCCGCCCTCGCTGCCCACCGTGATCACCCCCGAGCTGATGCGGTTGCCCTCCTGGCCGGTCTTGGCCAGGGTTTCGGCGGAGTAGCGGATGATGTTCTGGGCCTGCTCGACGAATACTGAAAATACCCGCTTCATGGTGCAGACATCGGTTTCATCCTGGGACATCTTCTTCTTCAAGGCATCGCCCAGGGCGAACAGAATGCCCTCGGAGATGAACCCGTTGAAAGAAAAAATGATCCCTTTCTGGTTGCTCTCGATTTTCATCCGGTGGTGGTCGGCAGCAAGCATGCGTGAGATCTCCGGGCGCGCGGTTGGCGGGTGACCCTGCTGGAGGCGGGGTTCCAAGGGCTGCGGAACCGTCACGCCTGCGCTGTTCACAGGTGCCTCCATGATAGAAAGCCCTGATGACGTGCCTGTTCCCGGGACGTAACATCCCGCGGGGGCGCGTTCCAGCCGAGACCGGGTCTCAGAACGAGATTCCCAGGCCCACCGTCCACAGCCGCTGGAACTCCTGGCCGGCGCCCTGGGCACCCAGGTAGGCGTCCATATCCCGGGCCGAGCCCTGCTGCGCCGGCTTGTCCCGGGTGAGGGGCTGCTGGTAGCTGGCCGCCAGGTAGGGGCTGATCCCGGGGAACGGCAGCACCCAGCGCAGGCCGGCCCGCAGCCAGGGCCGGGCGATGGTCTCGTCCCGGACCGCCCCGGCGCCTTCGTAGCGGTAGGAGTGGACCCGCCCCAGCAGTCCCAGCTCCCCGGCGAAGCCGGTGAACGGCATCCAGAACTGGGCGTTCACCCCGGCCCCGAACCCGGACTGCCTGAGCCGGCTGGACAGGGTGGCCTGCCCCTGCTGGATCCGGCCGTCGGCCTGCAGCTGGGCGTATTCGGCGTTCCATTCGAACTTGAGCACCGGGCCCACCCGCACGATCCGGTGGCTCACCGTGAAGATCACCCCGTGGCCGGTGTCCAACGAGCCGGCGGCCGACTGGCCCGGGGTCTGCAGGGTGGTCCGGGGCAGGTCCTGGCCCTGGGCGAAGGGGGCCTCCAGCCGCAGGTCCCAGGCCTGGGCCGACAGAGGCAGCACGCAAAGGGTCAGGGGAACCATCAGCAGGGTTTTCAAGGCGCAATCTCCAAGCGGTCCTGCTAAGGATGGATGGCTTTGCCCGGAATGGGAAGGGCTACCCGGTATGACTGGCGCATCCGACATAGGTGTGTCATGTTTTTGACTTGACCCTTTCTTCCTAAGATTTAGGCTACTCGGCAACAGAAGCTCCCATGAACGCACTGCCACGACTCCATTGGTCCACCCTGGGCGAGCCGACCCAGGAGCTGGAGCATGGCTGGGCCGGCGCCTGGGAGGTGAGCCTGGACCGCACCCCCGCGCCCGCGCTGCCGCCCCGGGACACCGATCTGTGGGTGATCAACGCCGCCGGCGAGCCGGCCCCGGGGCTGGCCAGGCTGTGCGCCGAGGTGGGGGCGCTGCCCATCCTCCTGCTGCTGGCGCCGGATGCCGCCCCGCTCAGTGCCCAGGCGCTGGCCCGGTGGGGGCAGCTGGGCTCGGTGCGCTGGGGCCTGCGCCAGGAGCTCCCCCCGCTGCCCGGCCTGCGCCCGGCCCCGCCAGCCCAGATCCCCTTGTCCGTGGCCCAGTCCCTGGCGCTGGGGCTGGTGGGCATCGGCGCCGGCATGCGCGAAGTGCTGGCCAAGGCCCGGGCCGCGGCGGCCACCCGGGCCACGGTCCTGCTGCTGGGCGAAAGCGGCACCGGCAAGGAGGTCATCGCCCAGGCCATCCACCACATGAGCATGCAGCGCGACCAGCCCTTTGTCCCGGTGCACTGCGGCGCCATTCCGGACAACCTGATCGAGTCGGAGCTGTTCGGCTACACCAAGGGGGCCTTCACCGACGCCCGCAAGGACGCCCCCGGCAAGTTCCGCGAGGCCCACGGCGGAACCATCTTCCTGGACGAGGTGAGCACCATGCCGCTGAGCGTCCAGGTGCGCCTGCTGCGGGTGCTGCAGGAACGGGAAGTGCAGCCCCTGGGCGGCGGCGCCCCGGTGAAGGTGGAGGTGCGGGTGATCGCCGCCACCAACCTCGACCTCTGGCAGCGGGTGCAGGACGGCGGCTTCCGGGAGGACCTGTTCTACCGGCTGGAGGTGGTGCCCATCAGCCTGCCGCCGCTGCGCGACCGGCGGGAGGAGATCCCGTTCCTGGCCCAGCACTTCCTCAACCGCAAGGCCCGGGAGCACGGGCTCTACCCCAAGGCCCTGCACCCCTCCGTGGACCCGCTGCTCATGGCCCTGCCCTGGAACGGCAACGTGCGCCAGCTGGAGAACGCCATCGAGCGCGCCATCGTGCTGTCCACCGACCGGCCGGTGCTCACCCGGGCCGATTTCCTGTTCCTGCTGGAGCGGTTGCCGGACGGCCAGGAAATCGCCGACGCCCTGCCGCCCATGGAGGACTTCCCGGTGTTCAACGCCCAGACCGCCACGCCCGAGCCCATGGACCTGCCCCGGGAGGGCCTGGACCTGAACCAGGTGGTGTCCGACGTGGAAAAGAAGCTGATGCTGCAGAGCCTGCAGGTGACCCGGGGCAACAAGAAGCGGGCCGCGGAGCTGCTGGGCCTCAAGCGCACCACCTTCCTGGAGAAGATGAAGCGCCTGGACCTGGAGGACGCCCTGCCGGAGTGCACGGAACCCTGACCTGCTCCGTTACGGCTGCTTGTGCCAAGCCTGGACCCCTGACCCGAACCGGGCCTCACGGTGATAGGCTGGACGGATGGATAGTGCAACCCTCCACCAGCGTTGGCTCCTGGACGTCCCCGAGGCCCTGGCCGAGACGGTGGGCGACTGGCTGGCCGAACACGGCTCCAGTGCCAGCTACCGCGCGGCCGATCCGCCCTTCACCTTCTACGCCTATTTCCCGCCCGGCCAGGCCCTGCCCGACCCGGCCCTGCTGGCCGCCTTCCCCGGAGTGCGCCTGCTGGAAAGCGAGACCTTCGCCGACGAGGACTGGCTGGCCAAGAGCCGGGAGGGCTTCGGCCCCATCGAAGTGGGCCGCGGCTTCTTCATCCGCCCCCTGTGGGAGGACTGCCCGGCGCCCGCCGGCCGCACCCCCATCGTGGTGAACCCCGGCCTGGCCTTCGGCACCGGCGGCCACGAGACCACCCGGCTGTGCATGGGCCTGGTGGAGGACCTGGCGGAACAGGGCGAGCTGCTGGATCCGGTGCTGGACATCGGCGCCGGCACCGGCATCCTGGCCCTGGCGGCCTGGCTGCGCGGCGCGCGCCAGGTCACCGCGTTCGACCACGACCCCGACTGCGGCCCGGCCATGACCGACTTCATGGAGCTGAACGCCGCCCTGCTGGACGGCCAGCGCCCGTTCGACAGTTTCGTGGGCGAGCTGGACGACCCGCGGGTGGACGGGCCCTACCGCACGGTGCTGGCCAACATCCTGCTGGAGACCATCCAGGACCTGCTGCCGCGCATGGCCGCCATCACCGCCCCCGGCGGGCGCCTGGTGGCCTCGGGGATCCTGGCGGAACGCCAGGACGAGGCCCTGGTGAGCCTGGTGGCCTACGGCTTCCGCCCGCTGCGGGTGGTCCAGGAGGGCGCCTGGATCGCCATCCTGGCCCAGCGCCTGCCATGAACCGGTCCGAGCAGCCCATCGGGGTGTTCGACTCCGGCATCGGCGGACTCACCGTGGTGCGCGCCCTGCGCCGGCTGCTGCCGGAAGAGGACATCGTCTACCTGGGCGACACCGCCCGGGTGCCGTACGGCAACAAGTCCCACGACACCATCCAGCGCTACGCCCTGCAGGCGGGAAGCATCCTGGCCCGCTACAACCCCAAGCTGATGGTCATCGCCTGCAACACCGCCTCCGCCCACGGCCTGGCCGCGCTCCAGGCGGCGGCCCCGTGCCCGGTGATCGGCGTCATCGAGCCGGGCGCCGAGGCCGCCGCCGCCTGCTCCGGGCCGGTGGGGGTGATCGCCACCCTGGCCACCATCCACAGCGGCGCCTACGAGGACGCCATCCGCCGCCGGCGCCCGGACGCGGTGATCCACAGCCTGGCCTGTCCGCTGCTGGTGCCGTTCGCCGAGGAAGGCTGGGTGGACGACCCCATCACCGACGCGGTCTGCCGCCGCTACCTGAACCAGATCCCCTTCGAGGTGCGCACCGTGGTCATGGCCTGCACCCACTATCCGATCCTGCTGCCCTCCCTGGCCCGCACCCGGCCCGGCACCACCTGGCTGGACAGCGGCGAGTACGCCGCCCGCACCGTGGACCACCTGCTCCAGGGTTCCCTGGGCTACCGCACCGCCAGCGCCCGGGGCAGCCTGAGCATCCTGCTCACCGACGCCAGCAGCCGCCTGAAGGAAGTGGGCGAGCGGTTCCTGTCGGAACCCCTGGAATCCGTGGAGCTGGTGGACCTTTAACATCGCGGGACCTATCCTGTTGGCACGATGATCCTGCACGACTACCTGTCCCAGGCCATGGTGGACTACCTCACCGGCACCGTGTCCAACTACCAGCGCCGGGTGCCCAACGACCTGGCCCGGCTGGCGGAGACCATGCGGCCCGGCGACGTGCTGCTGGTGGAAGGCGATGCCCGGATCAGCCAGATCATCATGTACCTGACCCAGAGTTCCTGGAGCCACGCGGCCATGTACGTGGGGGACGCCCTGCTGCGATGGGGCGGGCCGGAGGCGGACCGGGCGCTGGAGCAGTTCGGCGCGGAGGCGTCCCAGCTGCTCATCGAAAGCGACCTCAAGGACGGGGTGGCGGCGGTCCCGCTGTCCCGCTACCTGGAGCACAACCTGAGGATCTGCCGGCCCCTGGGCCTGCGTCCGGACAGCCTGGACCGGGTGCTGGTGGAGATGTTCCAGCACCTGGGCGTGCGCTACGACCACCGCAACACCCTCGACCTGGCCCGCTACCTGATCCCCTTCCACCTGGTGCCCCGCTGGTTCCGCCGGCGCAGCCTGTACCTGGGCAGTTCCAGCAGCCGGGAGATCATCTGCTCGGCGCTCATCGCCAAGGCCTTCTACCGGGTGGGCATCACCATCCAGCCGCCGCTCCAGCCCATGAGCGGCCATGGCGCGCCCCAGGTGCGCCATCCCAGCTACATCATGCCGCGGGATTTCGACCTTTCCGCCAATTTCCAGATTCTCAAGCCGCCCAGCAGCTAGTCCTGCCGTGGCGTCCGGTTTGGCCCCGCGAGGGCTGCCGGGGGCGTTTTGCCCTCCCTAAAATCCGTTTTCATATGATAAGCTTATTTCTTGCAGTTTAAACCTATCGAGTCGGTCCTGAAGAGGATGGGTCAGGGGTGGTTTTCGTGACGGATCGGGCGCCTGTGGAAGCCCTCTATTGGAAGGAAGATAATCTATGGGTAGCAACGTGAAGCGGTTACAACGATCCCTGGTGGCTGGGATTTGCCTGGCGGGCCTGGTGGGCTGCACCAGCCGCCAGCCTCCTCTGCCCGTCAAGCAGGTCAACAGCGCCAGCAGCCCAGCCCTCTTCGCCGGGTCAAGCACGAACGGCGGCTCCACGGTCCCCTGCGTCTGGAGCAGCACCTCCCGCACGGATCTGCCGGTCCCGGCCGGCAATTACGGCATCGCCGTGTCACCCGCCCTCTCGGTGGGCGGCACCATCTACGCCGCCGGGATGTATCGGGACTCCAACAACAAGCCTATCCCGTGCTACTGGGCGGGAGCCACCTGCACTCCGTTGACCGACGGCAACGTGCAGGGCCTCGGCGTGGCCGTGGCGGTTTCTGGCAACACCGTCTACACGGCCGGAATGGTGGAAATCGACAACAATTACCACCCATGCTACTGGTCCGGAACCACCCTGGTGGATCTGGTGGGTGACCTCACCGAGGGCGGCATGGTCAGCGGGATCGCCATTGCGGCGGATGGCACGGTCCGTTCGGCAGGATTCTATCAGTCCTCCGGTGGCTACGAGATCGCCTGCACCTGGAACGGCACACAACGCACAGACCTGCCCAGCGGAAACCAGGACTCGGAGGCCTACGCGATGGCCTTCGCGATGGCCTTGTCGGGGAACACGGTGTACACGGCCGGGACGGCCACGCCGACCATGCCCTGCTACTGGACCGGCACGGCAGGCCCCACCTTCCTGCCCGTGCCGACCGGCGCCACGGGCTACGCGACCGCCATCGCCGTTTCGGGCGGGACGGTCTACCTGGGCGGATACTACAATAATGGTTCGTTCAAAATTCCCTGCGTATGGACCGTCACCGGGGCCCAAAGCACCCGGACCGACCTGGCGGGCGATGGGGTGCATTCCGCTGAAGTCAGAGCCCTGTCGGTTTCCGGTACCACCGTCTCGGCCGCCGGCATCTACAGCCTCGACGGCACGCACCCCATCCCCTGCGTCTGGACCGGGACCACCCGCACCGATCTGAGCGTGGTCGCCACCTACGGCAACGTCTGGAGCGCCATGGAACTACTGGGCAGTTAAGGACCGCGCCACCGGTCGCAATTCCGGCCAAGGCCCCCATCCACCCCGACTTTGCGCTGCGGCGGTGCAGCGCAAGGCTGGGGTGAATAGGATCCTTGGGAGCCCGGCAGCCGGACGAACCCTTTGGGTTTCAAGTTGCGCCTCGCCCAGGGTCGAGCTAGAGTCTATTAGGTGTTTAAACACCTATATCCCATGCGAGGTGCCCCATGATGGAAACCCGGCTGAAATCCTGGATGGTCCCGCCGTCCCAGCCCGGCCCCGGCCCGGCGCCCCTGCTCGTTCTCATGCACGGGGTGGGATCCAACGAGACCGGCATGCTGGAGCTGGCCCCGGCCCTGGACCCGCGCTTCATGAAGCTGGTGGTGCGCAGCCCCCTGCCCTTCGGTCCCGGCGGCTACGGCTGGTTCCACGTGGATTTCACCGCGGCGGGACCGGTGCACGACGCCGCGGAGGCGGAGGCCGGGCGCCGGCTGCTGGCGGAGTTCATCCCCGCGGCGGTGCGCGCCCACGGCGCCGATCCGGCCCGGGTCCTGGTGGCGGGCTTCAGCCAGGGGGCGATCATGGCCATGAGCCTGCTGCTCACCCGCCCGGATCTGGTGGCGGGCGCGGTGGCCTGGAGCGGCCGGATCCTGCCCGAGGCCATCCAGGACCACCCGGGGCTGGACGGGCGGGACGCCCTGGTGATCCACGGCCTGCACGACCCGACCCTGCCGGTCGGCCACGGCCGGGCCAGCCGGGACGCGCTGGGCGGGCTTGGCCTGCGCAGCGTCGCCTACCACGAGCTCGCCATGGGGCATGAGGT
This sequence comes from Holophaga sp., assembly GCA_031292735.1. Next base: position 4,537 of record JARLGP010000260.1, on the reverse strand, counting down.
CACCCCGGAGGTGCTGGCGCTGACCAACCGCTGGCTGGATCGGGTGATGCCCGCCTGACACGTGGACGCGAGGCCGGCACCCGGGGACCGGGCGTCGCGCCGGCAGGGAACATTTCCAGGCAACCGGCCACATTCCTAGGGTCCAGGACATTTCCAAAGGAACCCGTGGCCCCTATGAGCAGAATCAACACCCCCGACAAGCGCTGGTGGCTGGCCGGCGCCGCCGTCCTGGTGGCGGCCGGCCTGCTGCTGGCCTGGAGCAGGGCCCCGGCCCAGAAGACCGCCATGGGCACCCCGTTCCGGCTGGGCCGGGTGCAGGCCGAGGAACTCCAGGTGAGCGTGCGCGAAGTGGGGCTGGTGGACCCGTTCTCCAAGGTGGAGGTGAAGTCGGCGGTGCCCGGGCGGGTGGTGCTGGTCAAGGTGCGCGAGGGCGACCGGGTCCGGCGCGGCCAGGTGCTGGCCGAGGTGGAGCCGGACGTGAACCAGGCCCAGACCCTTTCCGAGGTGCAGGCCAGCGTGGCCCGGGCCCGGGTGGACTTCCTCAACGCCGACAAGGACTTCACCCAGCAGGCCGAACTGTTCCGCCAGGGCCTGGTCTCGGAGCAGGACTACCGCAAGGCCAAGGTGGACCGCGACCTCAAGGACGAGATCCTCAAGGCCGCGCTGACCCGCTACCAGATCGTGGAGGACCGGGGCATCCCCATCAGCGGCAACGCCTCCACCCAGCTGGCGCGGATCAGCTCGCCCATGGACGGGGTGGTGATCAAGAAGAGCGTGGAGCCGGGCGACACCATCACCTCCGGGGTGACCGGCTACAACGCGGGCACGGTGCTGGTGACCGTGGCCGACCTCACGTCGCTGATCGTCCGGGTGAACCTCAACGAGGTGGACATCGCCAAGGTGAAGGTGGGGCAGTCGGCCCGCATCACCCTGGACGCCTATCCCCAGCAGGCCTTCGACGGCCGGGTGCGGTTCGTGGCGCCGGCCGCGGAGCCGGTGGACAAGATCAAGGTGTTCAAGCTGGAGCTGGCCCTGGACCAGCTGTCGGACTGCTTCCGCACCGGCATGAGCGCCAATGTGGAGATCCTCGGCGAGCACCGGGGCAAGGCGGTGAGCGTGCCGCTGGAGGCCCTGCAGCGGCGCGACGGGGCCACCGTGGTGTTCCGGCTCAAGCGGGAGCTGGCCGCCAAGGCCCTGGCCGCCGCCCGGGAAGGGCTCGCCGGCCGCTCCAAGTTCGTCTGGCTTTCCGACCACTGGCAGGACTACTTCGAGGTGGTGCCGGTGAAGGCCGGCATCGCCACCCTGGAGCGGGTGGAGATCCTGTCCGGCCTGGCCGAGAACGACGAGGTGTGCCTGGAGGACCCCACCCGCAAGAAGGTGGAGAAGGACGAGGACTACTGATGCCGGCCGCCATCGAGACCCGGGGCATCACCAAGGTCTACGGCGCCGACGGCGGCGCGGTCCAGGCCCTGCGCGGCATCGACCTGCGGGTGGAAGCCGGGGACATGGTGGCCCTGGTGGGGCCCAGCGGTTCCGGGAAATCCACCCTCATGGCCATCCTGGGCTGCCTGGACCGGCCCTCCCAGGGCAGCTACGCCCTGGACGGGGAGCCGGTGGAGGGGCTGTCGGGGCCGGAGCTGGCGCGCATCCGCAACCGCAGGATCGGGTTCGTGTTCCAGGCCTACAACCTGCTGCCCAGGAGCTCGGTGCTGCGCAACGTGGAGCTGCCCATGCTCTACGCCGGGGTGCCCGGCTCCGAGCGGCGCCGGCGGGCCCTGGCGCTGCTGGACCAGGTGGGCCTGGCGGACAAGGCGGCCCGGCTCCCCGGCGAGCTGTCCGGGGGCCAGAAGCAGCGGGTCGCCATCGCCCGGGCCCTGGCCAACCGCCCCAGCATCCTGCTGGCCGACGAACCCACCGGCGCCCTGGACACCCGCACCGGCGCCGGGATCCTGGACCTGTTCCAGCAGCTCAACGGCGCGGGCAACACGGTCATCCTGGTCACCCACGACCCGGCCATCGCCGCCCGGGCCCGCATCCAGGTGGAACTGCGGGACGGCCTGATCGCCCGGGAGCGGAGGGCGTGAGCGCCGGAGCGGAACGCCTGCGGGACGCCTGGGCGGAGCTGCGGGAGAATCCGGGCCGGGCCGTGCTCCAGGCCCTGGGCGTGGTGCTGGGGGTGGCCTCGGTGCTGGCCGGGTTTTCCGTCTCCCACAGCCTGCGCCGGCAATCCGAGCAGTTCTACATGAAGCAGGGCGGCCTGGACAAGCTCAACGTCTACCCCGACCCGGTGGTCAAGGACCGGCGGCGCAGCGCCCTGCAGGCCGCCAACCTGGGCCTGCGGGCCGCGGACGCCGAGGCCGGGGCGGCCCTGGATCCCGCGGCGGTGGCCGGGGTCAGCGCCCAGCGGAACACCCGGGCCCGGGTCCGGTCGCCCCAGGTGGCCCAGGACCGCCAGGTGACCGGCATCGGCGCCGACTACCTCGCCATGGAAGGCTACGCCCTGGCCCATGGCCGGGGCTTCAGCGACACCGAGCAGGAGGCCGGCGGGCCGGTGGCCCTCCTGGGCACCGGCGCGGCGCACACCTTCTTCCCGGGCGGCGATGCGGTGGGCCAGGCCCTGGTGCTGGACGGGATCCCGGTGACCGTGGTGGGCACCCTGCAGGAACGGGTGTTCCGGTTCCAGGCGGAGGACGCCAACATCTTCGCCTGGCAGAACCGCCTCATCGCCCTTCCCGCCGCCTTCGTGCAGAAGCGGCTCCAGGCCGACCCGCACCGGCGCCTGGACCAGATCAGCTTCCGGCTGCCCGATCTGGCCCGCATGCAGGCCTTCAGCCGCCGCCTCACCGTCCTGCTGGAGTCCAGCCACCGGTCCCAGACCGATTTCCGGCTGGACGACCTGGCCGCCAGGATCCGGCGGCAGCGCAGCCAGGGCCAGGTCTACGACCTGGTGTTCCTGCTTTCCGGGGTCCTGGCCCTCCTGGGCGGCGGGCTGGTCAACGTGAACATCCAGATGGCCGCGCTCCGGGAGCGGGTGCGGGAAGTGGGCCTGAAGATGGCCCTGGGCGCCTCCGGACGGGAGGTGTTCAAGGGCTTCATGACCGAGGCCATGCTGCTCACCGCGCTGGGTTCGGGGCTGGGGCTGGGGGTGGGCGTCCTGTTCTCCTGGGCCATGACCGCCACCCTGGAGGTGTCCCTGGTCATGCGTCCCGACAGTTTCGCCTGGGCTCTGCTGCTGGCCGCGGGCTTCGGCTTCGGCTTCGCCCTGTACCCGGCCTGGAAGGCCAGCCGGCTGTCGCCCATGGAAGCGTTGCGCTATGAGTGAGCGGCGCGGACTGGGGCCGCGGCTGGCCCTGCTGGCGGACCTGGTGGCCAGCGGCCTGGCCGAACTGTGGGCGCACCGGCTGCGCTCCCTGCTCACCCTCACCCTGCTCATGCTGGGGGTGTTCGCCCTGGTGGTGATGACCTCCATGCTGGGCGGCATCATGGACAAGGTCAGGCTGGGCTTTGCCGGCATGAGCTGGGACGGCACCCTGGTGCTGCAGCCCAGGGTGCCGGAGACCACCGAGCAGCAGAAGCGGTTCAACCAGAGCCCGGGCCTGCGCATGGACGACCTGCCCCGGCTCACCGCCCCCAGCGCCCAGGTGAAGGCCTTCCTGCCCCGGGCCATCACCCAAAGGAACGTGCGGGTGGCCGGGGGCACCGAGCTGGCCTTCGTGTCGGGCGCCGTGCCCGAGTACCTGCCGGTCATGAACCGCCGGATCAGCGCCGGCCGGGGGCTCACCGAGGACGACCAGAGGCGCCGGAGCGCCGTGGCGGTGCTGGGGGCCAGCCTGGCCTCCCGGTTCATGGGCGGGGCCGACCCGGTGGGCCGGGAGATCGTGGTGCAGGGCACCCCGTTCCGGGTGGTGGGCGTGCTGGCGCCGCAGATGATCTTCGACTCCGAAGCCTACCTGGACGCCAACGGCATCCTGGTGCCGCTGGAGGCCTTCATGGACCGGCTGGAGCCCTCCCGCCGGCTGGCCTCCCTCACCGTGAAGCTGCACGCCACCCGGGACCTCCAGGAGGTCTCGGCCATGCTGCTGGGCCGGGCCCGCCAGGCCCACCACGGCATCGAGGACCTGGAGGTGAAGAACCTGGACGGGCAGGCCGCGCGCAGCTACCAGGGCTTCCTGAAGCAGATGCGCGGCCTGAAGCTGGTCCTGTTCAGCCTGGCCGGCACCGTGCTGCTGGTGGGCGGCGTGGGGGTGCTTTCGGTGATGCTCATCTCCTGTTCCGACCGCCGCTTCGAGATCGGCCTGCGCAAGGCCCTGGGCGCTTCGGACCGGCAGATCTTCCTGCAGTTCCTGCTGGAAGCGGGGGTGCTGGCGGCCCTGGGGGCCCTGGCCGGAACCCTGGCCGGCGCCCTGGCCTGCCAGGCGGTTTCCGCCCGGTTCCCCTACGGCCTGGTGGTCAACCCCCACGGCCTGGCCCTGGCCTGGGCCACGGCGCTGGCGCTGTCGCTGGGGTTCGGGCTGTACCCGGCGCTGCGGGCCATGGG
>JARLGP010000259.1 GCA_031292735.1 Holophaga sp. | reverse complement strand
TTCCAAGGATCTCCGCAAGGCCCAGGCGAAGCCCGAGGCCTACCGCGACCTGATGGTCCGCGTGGCCGGCTTCACCCAGTACTGGTGCGAGATCGGCAAGCCCATCCAGGACGAGGTCATCTACCGCACCGAGTACGACGTCTGATGCGCTTTCCCAACCTCTGAGATTCCATGGAGATTCCTAGAATGAAACACAATGACTGCAAGAACTACATCAACCTCGACTGCGAAAAGGGCCTGTGCGCGCTGGACAAGGCCATGGTGCCCATCGAGGGCGAAGGCAGCGATGCCTGCAAGCGCCTGGTGCCCGCCGAGAAGTGCGGCCGCTGCACTCACTTCTCCGCGCCCGACAAGTTCGGAATCGGCAATTGCAGCGGGCTGGCCAAGGCGAACTGGGCCTACGCCGCCATGAACTCATGCACCTGTTCTGCTTTCAAGGCCCAATGAGCTGAAATGACGGAGACCGGGCACATTTTCGACATACAAAGTTTTTCGGTCCACGACGGGCCGGGCTGCCGGACCAACGTTTTCCTGACCGGATGTCCGCTCCAATGTTCCTGGTGCTCCAACCCGGAAAGCTGGATCGTCAACAAGCACATGATGTATGCGGAAAACCTGTGCAAGTGGGAAAAGGGCTGCCGGGCATGCAGGGATGCATGCCCGCGCGGCTCCATCCACTTCGACGCGGGCGGCCGGCATCACATCGACCTGGAGATCTGCCGGGACTGCAAGACGTTCGAATGCGCAAGCATCTGCCCGAACGGGGTCCTCAAGCAGTGCGTCAAGGACTACACCGTAGATGAACTCGTCAAGATCCTGCGTCGTGATTTCAGCAACTGGGGCCCCAAGGGGGGCGTCACCTTCACCGGCGGCGACCCGCTGGTGCAGCATGGATTCCTGCTGGAAGTCCTGAAGCGCTGCCGCGACTGGCAGATCCACACCGCCATCGAGACCAGCGCGTGCGTGAGCCGCGATCTCTTTCTCGAGGTGATGCAGTACATCAATTTTGCCTTCATCGACGTCAAGCACATGGATACGGAACGCCACCGGGAGGAGACGGGTGTCGGCAACGAGCTGATCCTGTCCAACATCGCGGCGCTCGTGGACTCCGGCTGGGACGGGCGGCTCATCCTGCGCCAGCCGGCCATCGGCGGCTACAACGATGGCGAGCAGGACGCCCAGCAGGTCATCGATTTCATGAATGCCCACGGGCTTTATGAAATCAATCTCCTGAAGTTCCACCCCCTGGGGGAAACCAAGTGGAACCAGTTGGGCAAGCCCTACCCCCATTCCGGCCGGAAAAGCGTGGACCCGGCGCACATGGAACACATTCAGCAGCTGTATCTCAACAACAACATTGCCTGCTACCTGGGCGACAATACACCGTTCTGAGCGTGGCCACATCTCCATGGGAACCTTCGCGCCCGGCACGCCCGTTCCTGGGCAACGGTCGGGTGGTGTGCATGCCGGTGATGGAAGGTTTCAAAATTCATTGCCAATGACAAAAGAGCGGATGGGCGAACTTCAGGACCGCTTCCCGGACCTGGAGTTCGCTTGTCGTGTGAACCAAGAACTGACTTGACTGTTTCTGGAGCGTGACTATGAATACGAATCAGAATCGAGCGAGGTTCTACGGCTGGTCCGTGGTCTTCGCATCCTGGCTGGCGGTGTTCTGCCTGTTCGGCTACCGGGCGACGTTCGCCATCCTGAAGGGGCCCATGGGCCTCACCCTGGGCTGGAGCACCTCCCAGGTCACCCTGGGCTATTCCCTGATGATGGTGTTCTACGCCGTCACCGCCTATTTCGCCGGCATGATCCTGGACAAGTGGGGAACCAAGCCGGTCTATGCCATCGCCGCCATCCTGGGCGCCCTGGGCTTCATCCTCACCGCCCGGATCGACAGCAACCTGGCCTACCTGTTCACCTTCGGCCTGCTGGGCGGCGTGGCCACCGGCATGTTGTGGGTCACCAGCACGGTCTCGGTGCGCAAGTGGTATGTGGGCAAGACCTACGCCACCATGTGGGGCTTCGCCTTCGCCGGCGGGCCCATGGCCCAGTTCGTGCTGGCCCAGGTGGTGAAGCCCACCCTTTCGGCGACCCAGAGCCGGCTCGACCTGGCGGTCAAAGCGCTGATCCCCACCTCCGGCGTCCTGTCCGGCAAGGAACTGGCGGCCGCCGTGGCCCTGAAGCTGAAAGACCCGGCCACCCTGGCGGTGCCTGAGGTCAAGGCCGCCCTGGACGGGTTGAACCAGGCTTGGCGCACCCAGATGACCGTGCTGGGCATCATCGTGCTCATCGCCCTGGCGGTGGCGGTGGTGGTGGCCAAGCAGTCCCCGGAACGCTACGGCCTGCAGCCCTTCGGCGCCCTGCCCGCCTCCAACGCCGCCGCGGTGGAACGGGAATGGACCATCGGCGAGGCGTTCTCCCGCTACGCCATCTGGGGGGCCATCCTCACCTTCCTCACCAGCGTCATGGCCGAATTCCTCATCTGGACCCAGGTGGTCAGCTTCTGGACCTCCGACCTGGGCTTCAGCCTGAAGAAGGCCACCAACATCTACGCCTTCATCGGCCTGGTCGGGATCTTCTCCATGCCCATCATGGGCAAGGTGGCCGACTGGGTGGTGCAGAAGGTGGGGGACGAGGCCAGGGGCCGCAAGATCATGCTGATCGTCGGCCCCGCCACCGGCGCGGTGGCCTGCCTCCTGCTGCTGGCCAGCGGGGTGAACCTCCTCATCCCGTTCGTCTCCTGCTTCATCTTCGCGGTCTACTGGGCGATCGTGCCGGGCGGCGTGGTGGGATACACCGGCGCGGTCTATGGACGCAAGACCCTGGGCAAGATCTGGGGCCTGGCCACCATGATCAGCATGGGCGTGGGACCGTTCGTGGGCTCGTTCATGGGCGGCTGGCTGAAGGATGTCTCCGGCCACTACACCTGGTCCATCTACTTCGCCCTGTTCGGCTTCATCTGCTCCATCCTGTTCGCCATCTCGCTGCCGCGAGCCTCCAAGGCGAAGGCCGGTTCCAACGACCCCGCCTTCGCCCAGGTGCCGCCGCTGCCCGCGGGACCCAAGGCCTAGTGTTCCAATACGTAGACTAGACCGTCTGTTCCACGCCAGGGATGACGGAACCGTCCCTGGCGTGGTACGACCTCCGGGGTCCGGACATCCGGGAATGGGGGTCGCCTGCCGCCCCCTCCACCCGCGGACGACCCGATCGACGGGCTTTTGAATCCTCATTCCATAGTTTGCCCGGATGGAACCCCTGCCGGATCAGTCCTGGACATGCCCCAGGATGGCGGAGATGCGCTGGGCGGCCGCCTTAACCTTGTCCACCTGGTCGCTTTCCTCCTCCCGCTGGTAGCGGAAGCCTGGCCATGAGGCGGAAATGGTGGCGACGATGGCGCCGGTATGGTCGAAGATGGGCGCGCCGATGCAGTGGATGCCCTGCTCGTGCTCCTCGTCGTCCAGGGCGAAGCCCTGCTCCCGGATCCGGGCCAGTTCCGCGTAGAGGGCGGCGCGGGTGGTGAGGGTCTTCTTGGTGAAGGCCAGGAACCGCACCCCCTTCAGGGCGGATTCCCGGTCCTCCTCCCTGGCGAAGGCCAGGAGCACCTTGCCGATGGCGGTGCAGTAGAGCGGGATCCGCCGCCCCACCCGGGAGAACATGCGGATGGTGAAGCGGGACTCGATCTTCAGCACGTAGACCGCGGAATCGCCTTCCAGTACGCCCATGTGCACGGTTTCGCCCAGGTCTTCCGCCAGTTCCTCCGCCACCGGGCGGGCCGCGGAGTGCAGATCCAGGTGGTCCAGGGCCCGGGAGCCCACGTTGAACAACTTGAGGGTCATGGCCCAGCGGTCGCCGTCCACCCGGCGGGCGTAGCCCAACTCCTGGAGCGTCAGCAGGAACCGGTAGACGGTGGGCTTGGCCAGCTTGATGGTCCGGGAGAGGTCCTCCAGGCCGATGGCGCGGTGCTTGGAAAGCTCCTCCAGCACTGCGAGAGCCCGGTTCGCGGCGCTCACGAGCGGTACGGCCGCAGTCCTGGGCACGCGTTTCTTCGGCATTTTTTGATCTCCCGGTCCAGTTTGTTGAATCCGCCCGGCGGCGTCAAGGAATCCCGGTGCCTTCAGGCCAGCCCCATCGGCCCGGAGGAGAGGCGGAATCAGCCGTCCAGCCCCGGATTCATGGCCAGCAGCCGGGCATCACGCAGGTTGTGCCGCAGTTCCCGGGCGTGGGCCAGCAGGAAGGTGTCCCGGCTGGCGGTGAGGCCGGCCTGGCCCAGGGCCTGGACCAGCAGGACGGCGATGGCCTCCACCCCGTCCATGCGGGCCCGCGGATCGCCGGCCTGGGTCAGGTCCAGCAGCCCCGCCGCCAGGCTGGGGCCGGGTTCCGGCAGCTCCACCAGGGCGCGGTGCATCCACTTGTAGAAGGGGCGGTAGCGCCGGGCCAGCAGGAAGGCCGCACCCATGGCGTGGCGCAGGAAGGCGGCCTGGGCCAGGGAGGCCGCCACCGGGTCGCGCCGGCGCAGGCAGCGCGGCAGGTTGTACTGGCCGGCCTGGGCCGCGGCCGCGAGGCAGGCGGCCAGCTTGAGCCGGCGCACCGGCTCGGGGTAATGGGCCAGGAGCTGCTCCCGGTGCCGGGTGAAGGCGCCGCAGGGGTCGGTGAACACCCGGCCGTTGGTGCAGGCGGCCAGGGCGTGCTCGGGGATGGCCAGCCACTCCTCGAAGCTGGCCGGGGGCCGCTCCAGGCCGGTGAAGCGGCGGTAGAAGGCGCCGATCTCCAGCACCCCGCTGCGGCCCGCCGCCTCGGGCCCGGGCCGGCGCAGGGGAACGTCCTCGAAGCTGGCCGGCAGCGAGGCCAGCAGGGCCTCCAGGGGCTCCGCCAGGGCCGCCTGGTCCTGCGGCCTCAGCCAGAGGCAGACCGCCGGCCCCCAGTCGTGGTCCCGGGAAACCTCATCGTCGAAGCCGAAGCATTCCGACCCCTCCCCCACCAGGCCCGCCGCCAGGCGCTCCGCCGCCCCGGGCAGCGCAGCCACCCGGGGCGCGATTTCCTGCTGGTAGAGCCGCTCGCAACGATCCAGGGTCCCATTCACTGGGCGCACTTGAACATCTGCATCCGGGTCTTCTGTTCGCGTTCTTCGATGGAGGCGTAGCCCATGCGCTTGAACAGGTTGGTGTAGCGGGCCTGGACCGGGTTGAGGTCCTCGGCCAGGGCCTCCTGCACGAACCGATGGTACAGCTCCAGGGTCCGGTCCGACCAGGTTTCCAGATCGGCCGCCAGGTAGGCCTCGAAGCGCGCGCCGGTGCCGGGGAAGGTGAGCGGGTAGAGCCGGTGCAGGGCCTGCATCCAGTTCCGTTCGGCCGCGACGATGGCGCCGATCAGGGGGCTCTCCTTGAGCGGCGGGATCTGGTGGCCCATGAGGGCGTACTTTTCGGTCATCAGGTTGCGGTCTTCGGCGGCGGCCTGCTCCAGCTGGGCCGCCATGGCCTCCAGGACCGGGGCGGGAAGCACGGAGTGGCTCATCCAGCGCATGAGCCGGAAGGTGCCCGCCTCCTCCTGGCAGGCCGCGGGTTCGCTGGCCTTGACGCTGTGAAACATGGGCCACTCAAGGTCGATGATGTGCTTGATGAGGTTTTCGTTGGCGGGTTCGGGTTCATACATGGGGGCTCCCTTCGGTGGCCGAGATCTGGTGCAACCGGTCGGCGTAGCTGGTGGCCAGGCCTTGCAGGATGGTCTCCTGGCGGCGCATCTCCTCCAGGTCGCCGGTGACCCAGGCCAGCACCCCCAGGTGGAAATGCGGCGGCGGGAAGGCCGGTTCCAGCTGGATGGCCCGCTTCAGGGCGGCCATGCCCTCCCCGGGGCGTTCCATGATGCCCAGGGCCACCCCCATGCCCCAAAGGGCCGGCACGTGCTCGGGGTTCAGCGCCAGGGCCGCCCGGTAGGCCTCCAGGGCCTCCTCCAGCCGGTCCAGGGTGCGCAGGGTGGTGCCCAGGTAGGCCCGCACCTCGGCCGATCCGGGCAGCTTCCGGGCGGCCTCC
>JARLGP010000258.1 GCA_031292735.1 Holophaga sp. | reverse complement strand
CTGGCGGGCGATGCCGGGCAGCTGTTCGGCATCCTGGACGGCGCCGGCCGGGCCATCTTCCTGAACGCGAAGATGAAGCAGGCCTTTCCGGAGCGGGGCATCGATCCTTCCACCCTGCTGCGTCCCCGCGGGTCCTCCATGCTCTCCGTGGGGGTCGTGAAGTCCGAGAACCGGAGCTACGTGATGCTCTCCTTCCCGCCCGGCGCCACGGGTGGCCTGACCATCCTGCTGGGCCTCGAGCTCACCCAGATCCTGGCCGACGACCACCGTGAGCTCCTGGACGAGAACGACCTGCTCAACCGCATCGTGGACGCTTGCGCGGCCGGCATGATGCTGGTGGCCCCGGACGGCAAGGTCGCCCGGGTCAATTCCAGCTGGGAGGAGATCCACGGGGTGCCCAGGGCGCAGGCCATCGGCCGCCACGTGACCGAGCTGGTGGCCAACACCCGCATGCACATCGTGGCCCAGACCGGGGTGCCGGAAGTGGGCGAGGTGCAGTACGCGGCCGGGCACAACCAGGTGGTGGCCCGGGTTCCCCTGTACCGCCAGGGCAAGTGCCTGGGGGTGCTGGGGTGGCTCATCTTCCAGGAGGTGCGCGACCTCTACCGGCTGACCGGCCGGGTGCAGCAGCTGAAGCACCAGGTGGACTGCCTGCGGAAGACCAAGGGCAATTCGGCCACCGAGGCCAAGTTCACCTTTCAGGACATCGTCGCCCTGAGTCCCGCCAGCAGCGAGACCAAGGTGCGGGCGGTGCAGATCGCGGCGACCCCGTCCACGGTGCTGCTCATGGGCGAAAGCGGGGTGGGCAAGGAGGTCTACGCCCACGCCATCCACAACCTGAGCCCCCGCTGCAACGGCCCGTTCGTCCGGGTGAACTGCTCGGCCATCCAGGAGACCCTGTTCGAATCGGAACTGTTCGGCTACGTGGACGGCGCCTTCACCGGGGCGAAAAAGGGCGGCAAGCCCGGCAAGTTCGAACTGGCCAACCTGGGCACCATCTTCCTGGACGAGATCGGCGATCTGCCCCTTTCGGTGCAGGTGAAGCTGCTGCGGGTGCTGCAGGAGCGGGAAGTGGACCGGGTGGGCGGCGAGACCAGCCTGCCCATCGACGTGCGGATCATCGCGGCCACCAACCAGGATCTGCGCAGGCTGGTGGACCAGGGCCGGTTCCGCATGGACCTGTTCTACCGGCTGAACGTGGTCCCCATCGTCATTCCGCCGCTGCGCCAGCGCCCCGAGGACATCCCCGCGCTCATCAGCCTGCTCTGGTCCAGCCTGCAGCAGCGCATGGGCATCTCCCACCGCTCGCTGAACCCCGCGGCCAAGGAGCTGCTGATACGCCAGCCCTGGCCGGGCAACATCCGCGAGCTGCGCAACGTGCTGGAGCGCACCCTGGCCATCGTCAAGGACAGCATCATCAACGAGGAGCAGGTGCGGATGATCCTCAAGGGGGTGGATCCGGCCGGGGCCGAAGGGCCCGAAAGCGAGGCCAGCACCCTGGATTCGGTCATCGAGCGGGCCGAGCGGCAGGCCATCGGCTTCGCCCTGGCCCGGGCCAACCGGAACCGCACCCAGGCCGCCACCCAGCTGGGCATCTCGCGGGCCATGCTGTACCGGAAGATGCACCAGTACCAGATGATCTGAACCCGGCTCAGCGGAGCCCCCAGCGCATTCCCAGGCCCAGCAGGACCTGCTTCTCGGTGCGCTCCACCCGGGTCTCGAGGGTGACCAGGCGGAACTCCCCGCTGGCCAGGAAGCGCCCGGCGAAAAGGCCCTGGACGCCGAGCCCGCCCAGGCGGGCCAGGCGCGTGGTGCTGCCCGCGGCCAGGGAGAAGGGCGCCCCCACCCGGGCGCCGCCGAGCCCTGCGCGCAGGTAGGGGAACCACCGGATCCCGTCCGGGTTGAGGCCGAACAGGAGCGAGCCCGCCAGCTCCCGCTCCTGGGCTTCCGCCGGGGTGCGCCGGCTGCGCAGGGGGCCGCCCAGGAAATCCAGCTCGGCGCCCCACCGGGGCGTGAACCAGGCGCCGGCGCCCAGCCCGTAGGCGCCCAGGTCCTGGATGCAGCGGCACGGGTTGGGCCGGACCCAGGCCGCCTTGGCCTGGACCCACGCCTGGGGACCGGGGGCCGCGGCCAGGCCCGCGGCGAGCGTGAACAGCATCGTTCCAAAAACCAGGCGCATGGCAACTCCATGGAATGGGGGGGGCGAAGGTGGCGGGGGGTCTACTCGCAGGTCATGCTGTCCACGTAGGCGTAGGCGCCGTGCCCCCCGGGGGCGCAGCAGGAGGCCACCACGGAGAGCTGGATGGTGTGGCCGCCCCGGGCGGTGCCCAGGTTCAACCTGACTTTCTGCCAGGGGATGCCCCACCACACGTAGGCGGCCGAGGAACCGTCCGGCCCGGTCAGCCCGGCGGTGATCCACCCGGGGTAGCCGTCGGTGTAGGTGACGCCCTGGGGGGGGGTCCCGAGCCCGGCGCTGACGTTGACGGTGCTGGGGGCGAAGTGGTGGACATAGTAGAGCACGGCGTAGCTGTCGGTGACATCCTGCACCACGATGTCGATGTAGGGCAGTTGGTCCGGGGTGTGGCCCCCGCTCTGGGTGGCGCCGGCCCAGTAGAAGGCGAGGGTGGGGCTGGACACCACGGAGCCGTCCGGCACGGTGATGGTCTGGTAGGCCCGGCTCACATGGTTCTTGACGGTGGGATCGTTGACCATGAGGGAGTAGCTTCCGGCCAGCACCATGGTGAGCCCGTTGCCGGTGGCGGGGGTGGCCACGCCGCCCACCGAGATGGCGGTCTCGGTGGGCACCTGGGCGTCCACGTTGAGTTCCGAGCTGGCGTCGCAGCCGACCAGGGCGGTGTACGGACCGGTCCCGTTGCCGGGCGGGTTGAGCACGGCGGAACTGGAGGTGCTGGACGCGGTCTGGGCATTGATGGCGGCCGGGGTCATGGCGGTGGCCGCCGCGGTCCCGTCATTGTCGGTGATCCAGGCGAGGGCGGCGGGGGCGTGGGAGGAATTCTGGTAGTTCAGGAGATCGGCGCCGTTGGCGGCGAACACCGGGGCCGCGGTGTTGTAGGACGATCCCGCGCCGCCCGGGTAGTAGACGCCGCTGTTGCTGCAGTGCTGGAGCACCCAGGGCTGGGTGTTGCTGCTGGCGGTCCCCGTCCCGTTCTCGAAGCAGGGGTTGCCGAACCACGGCGTGAGGCCCTGCTGGGCCAGGACGAACTGCCGGTAGCCGGTGTGGGAGAAGGTCGGATCACAGGGATCGGGGCTGGTTTCCAGCACCACGGTGGTCTGGTAGGCGTTGTCCAGGGCCGGGATGGTGAAGCTGAACCCTCCGGCGATCAGCGGCACGGTCTTGCGCGGCGCCTGGCCGTTCTGGCTCCAGGTGATGCAGGTGGCGGCCTGGTCGCCGTTGCTGACGGTGCCGGTCACCTGGATGCCGGTTGCGCTGGTCACCAGGACGGGGGTGCCGAGGTCCAGGGGGGTGGTCACGGCGCTGGAGATGCCGGTGACGTTGATGGAGGCGTAGGTGGGCGCGGGGAATCCGCCCAGGGCGCCGGTAAAGAGCGTGTCGTAATCGGATGGGCGGTGGATGCTGCCCTGGCCCTCGAAGGCATACTGCGCCAGCGCCGGGGCGTAGCCCTGGGCCCGGGCGTAGCCGCTGAAGGCGCCGGTGCCGGCATTCCAGGCGATGGTGAGGGCGTCGCCCGGGTAGTTGGGGTCCATGACCCTGAAGCTGCCGCCGGTGAAGTCGTAGCCGTAGACGGCCGTGGCCACCGCGCTGCTCAGGGCCGGGGAATCGGCCATCAGCAGGATCTGGGGCTGGCCGGTGACCATGAGCCCGGTGATCAGGGCCAAGCCGGTCTGCTGGCCGGTCAGGGCATAGGGGGCCGGGGTGGTGCCGGATGCGTTCATGGTCTGGCGCCAGGCGTTGGCCCAGGCGTCCAAGGTCCCGTTGCCCAGCCGGCCGACCAGGGTCAGGGCGTCGCCATCGCCGGCGCTGGCCCAGGCGTTGAACAGGCCGGCGCCGCCCTGGGTGGCCTTGCGGTCGGCGTAGAACCAGGAGGCGAAGGAGCTCATGGCCAGGCTGGCGCCGCCGGGCAGGTCATAGGCCGTGGGGTCGTTCTGTTGCCAGTCGTCGGTTCCGGCGGTGAAGCCGGGGCTGCCCAGGGTCTGGGTGGCCAGGGCGAGGCCGGGGATGCCCAGCACCTGGTAGCAGCCCGGCAGTAGGGTGCTGAAGGTCACCGTGCTCGCGGTGAAGCTCTCCAGGCCCGTGGCGACCCATTGCCGGTAGGTGGCGTCCCACAGGAAGGGCACTGGAATGTCGTTGGCGCCCACCAGGGTGGTGTCGTAGGCCAGGGTGACGGTGATGGGCACCCGGAACGGGTAGCCCACGTTGGTGGCCAGGTTGTAGAGGGGAGAACAGGCCACCGCGCCGCCCCCGGGGGTTCCGGGGACCGTGGCGCTGTCCTGGTAGACGCTCAGGGTGACGTCGCCGCATGGGGACTGGCCCTGGTCGGGCACCGCGAGGGCGATCAGCCCCGTGAGGGGACCGCTGGAAGGGCTGAAGCTGCCGCCGGCATTGGGCACTTCCACCACCCAGCTGCTGGCCGGCGCCGCGATCCATTGGACGCTGGCGGAGGCGGTGGCCACCGCCCCGGTCGGGCTGGTGGCCGTCAGCTGGTAGCTGCCGACGGTTCCGGCGGCCGCCTCGATGCCGGTGGTGATGGAGGTGCCGGAAACCACGGTCCGGGAGGAGAACCCGGTGCCCGCGGTCTGGGTGAGCAGCGCCGTGCCGTCGGCGCTGCCGGTGAAGACGGCCGTGAGGCTGGAAGCCTGGGTGACCGGGACGTTCGCGGGGTTGGCGGCGAGGTTGGCGGTGGGCAGGCTCACCACGGTGATGGTCACCGTGGCGTAGCCGGTGCCGAAGCCGTTGGTGTAGCCCACGGTGTAGGCATAGGTCCCGGCGGCGGTGGTTCCGGTCTGGCTGATGCTGCCGTCGGCGTTCAGGGCGAGGCCGGCGGCCAGCGGCCCGCCCGCGGTGACCGCGGCGCTGGTGATGGCGCCGCCGAGGTTGGCGGGGGCCAGCGGGGCGCTCGCCCCGGCGTTCTCGGTCACCGTCAGGGGGCTGACCGACGGGGCCGAATTCGGGTTGCTGATGGTGATGGTCACCGTGGCGGAAACGCTGCCGCCGGTGTTGCTGTAGCTGACCGTAAACGGGCCGTAGATTCCGCTGGCGGTGCTGCCGGACTGGCTGATGGTGCCGTCGGGGTTCAGGGTCAGGCCCGCGGGCAGGGCGCCGCCCGCGGTGATGGCGGCGCCGGTGATGGCGCCGCCGGTGTTGGCCGGGGCGAGGGGGGTGGTGGCGCCCATGGTTTCCGTCACGGTTTCGGCGCTCACCGCGGGCGGCACGGCGAGCACGGTGTAGCTCAGCTGGAACGTGGCGGTCCGGGAACCCTGGGTGGCGGTGATGGTCAGGGGGAAGCTGCCCAGCGCCAGGGGGGCGCCGGTGATCGTGCCGTCCGGGTTGAGGGTGAGTCCCTCGGGCAGGCTGCCCGTGGTCACCGAATAGCTGGTCGTCGCGGCGGGGGCGGCGTTGCCCAGGGCCGGGGCCTGGGTGGCGATGGGCGCGCCGAAGGTGAAGGCCGGGGCGGACGGGTAGGTCAGGGTGAGCCTGGCGCTCACGGTGATGGTCAAGGGCAGGGCCTGGCAGCCCCCCCCGGAGCCGCACACCCGGATGGTCATCGTGTAGAGGCCGGTGGCGCTGGCCGTGCCGGTGAGGCTGCCGTCGGGATTGAGGGCCAGCCCCGGGGGGATGCTGCCGTTGACCAGCTGGGCCGAAACGATGGTGTCGCTGCCGGAAAGGACCGGAGCCAGGCTGACGGCGCTGTTCAAGGTGGTGACCAGCCCGCAGTAGCTGGCCTCCGGAGGGGGGGCGGCGGACAGGTTGATGGTGAGGGTGAGGGGCTGGGTGGTGGCCCCGCCGCTGGCATTGGCCAGTTCGATCTTGAGGGTGTAGGTGCCCGCGGCGGAGGGCACTCCGGAAAGGGAGCCGTCCGGGTTGAGGGCCAGGCCCGGCGGCAGCAACCCGGACATCCGTCTGGAGGCCACGATGGGGCCTCCGGAAACCGTCCCGGGGGCCACGCTCAAGGAGACGCCGACCGGCCGGGAAACGTTGCTGTAGCCCGCCACCAGGGGGATCGAGCTGGCCTGCGCGACGGAAAGCACCAGAGGCGCGGTGGCCACCGAAACGGCGCTGGAGAAGGCGACGGACAGGGGATAGATGCCGGCCGCGGTGGGCGTTCCGCTGATGGCGCCGGTGGCGGCGCTGAGCGCCAGGCCGGGAGGCAGGGCCCCCTGGACCAGGACGGCGGAAACCACCGGGCCGCCGCTGGTCACCGTGGGCTCCACCGAGGTGGCGGTGGCCACCGTGGCGGCCGCATCGGTGTAGGCCACCAGCACGGGATCGGCCGTGGGCGAATTGATGGTGATGATCTCGCGGCACTGGACCGACGTGGTCGCGTTGGCGAGGGTGATGGTCACCGGGTAGACCATGCCGGGGTTGGAGATCCCCATCGCCTGCCGGCGCGCGGCGGGGCCGGGCTGGATGGGGGTGCCGGTGATGCTGCCGTCCTGGTTCAGGACCATGCCGGGCGGGATGGTTCCGGCATCCAGGACCGCGGAGGTGACCACCCCGGCGACGGCGGGGGCCACGGTGAGAGGGGTCCCATAGGTGGTGGAGACATCGGTGTAGGCCGCGGCCAGGTGCGCCGGAGCGGGGCTGGGCGGTTCCGCCCGGTCGCAGAAGGCTCCCCCGCCGCACCCCGGCAAGAGCCCCAGCAGCAGGGCCATTCCCATGGCAAGCCGGGTTCCGGTTCGGTTCCGATCAGAGAGCATAAATCCCCCGCTGCGGTGGAGGTGGGTCCACGGATGGAGCTCCGGCCATGGGGCCGGCGCGATTGGGCTACAGCAACTGCATAGGCGTCTGAGAAAAAGGGTCTTTGATGACTTCGGCCCCGTACTCTACACCGGAAACCGCTCCGCCAGGTCCAGATAAAAAGGGCCCCGTCCCGTGCCCTGATTGGCGGTTGCCGTGCCGTCCGTCAGCTGTTCGCGAGCCATCCCGTGCGTGGCCGCACCAGGCCGATCCAGGCCGCCAGGGCCCCGGTCGAGCACAGCAGCATCACCGCGATCATGGCGCCGGGGCTGCCGCTGGTGGTCAGGGAAACCAGGGCGGAGGCCAGCGCCCCGCCGCCCATGCGCATGAAGCCGAGCACCGCCGAGGCGGTGCCGGCCACCTGGGGCAGGGGCTCCAGCACCCCGTGGGCCGCGGTGGGGGTGATCAGCCCCAGGGCGATGGTGATGCACAGCAGGGTGGGCGCCGCGCTCCGGACGCTCACCGCCCCGGTCAGGTGCAGGGCCAGCAGGGCGAGGCTGGCGGCCAGCCCCAGCAGGATCCCGGCCAGCAGCGTCTTCTGGAAGCTGATGCCGCGCGCCGCGGCGCGCCCGGCGGCGATGCTGCCCCAGACGATGCCCGAGGAGATCAGCGCGAACACCAGCCCGAAGGCGCGCGGCGTGATGCGCAGGAACTCCAGGAACAGGAAGCTGGAGCCGATCACGAAGGCCTGCAGCAGGCCGAAGCTGAGGCTGTTGACGATGGCGCAGCCCGCAACCGAGCGGATCGACAGCACGTGCAGGTAGCCGGCGGCGAGCTGGCCCACGCCGACCCGTTGCCGGTGGGCGCCGATGGATTCCGGAACCAGGATCCAGGTGGCCAGCAGCAGCGCCAGGCCGCCGACGGTGAGGAAGGCGAACAGGCCGCGCCAGGTGAACCCGGCCAGCAGCAGCGCGCCGATGGACGGCGCCACCATCGGCGCCAGGCCCATGATGGCGTTGGCCGCGGCCAGCTTGGAGCGGACCGCGGAGCCCTCGAACAGGTCGCGCACCATGGCGAAGATGATCACCGAGCAGCCGCCGGCTCCCAGCCCCTGGATGAGCCGCAGGAGGAACAGCAGCGGGGCCGAACCGGCCAGGGCGCAGCCCAGGCCGCCGGCGGTGAACAGGGCGCAGGAGGCCAGCAGCACGGGACGCCGCCCGACCCGGTCGGAGATCGGGCCGAGCACCAGCTGGGAAAGGGAAAAGCCCACCAGGAACAGGCTGATGATCAGGCCGGTCCGCGCGCTGCCGCCGCCCAGCGCGCGGGCGATGGCCGGGATCGCCGGCAGCATCATGTCGATGGACAGCGGGGGCAGGGCCACCATGCCGGCGATGATCAGGGTGAACAGCATCGAATTTCGGTCGATCTTCGGCAACGCGGGAACTCCAGGGCAAGGCATGGGGGCTATCCACCTATTTAACTACCATATACATAAGGCCTTCGATTGGGGAGGCCCGGTTCCGGGGTGCCCGGGCGGGGACCAGGGTGGAAAAAACAATGATGAAAATCCAGTGTAACCATTGCTGACATCTGTGTCAGGAACGGACACAGTGCCGCCTCGGAACGCCTCTGCTTTGTGGTAAGAACTAAAATTAATACAGTTAACATGATCATTGCGGCCTGCCCACCCGGGTCTTCCGGAGCCGGGACCATCAGCTTTCGTTACATCTTTCCCCGCGGACTGGAGCGGGAAGCCGGAGCTGCGCCGGCGAAGCAAGATAACCATTTTGCTTTACAGGTAGATGAGATCCAATGCCGATGCTTGGCACAGGCCTTGCATGTTTTGGCTCTCCCGATCCTTGCATTCCTCCGGCGGATCCGCCGGTTCATCCCGTTTCCTTTCATGGAGGCACGCATGCCCAAAAAACTGAAAGAGGTGCTGGTCGAAGCCGGCATTCCCATGGACTTCGAGTCCGGTGGCCATTCCCCGGTCGCGCTCACCGATCGTGAAGTGAACCGCGAGCCCCATGCCCGCGTGAAGAAGCTGAAGGACGTCTTCATGCAGACGCTCTCTTCCGCCAACAATGAATTCCCGTACTGGTACACCCGGGAATACATGCTTCACGACACCGACATTCCGGTGATCCGCCGGGCCCTGTCCCTGAAGACGGCCTTCGCCCACCTGACTCCCGTGATCTACCCTGGCGAGCTGCTGGTCATGCACAAGGCCGCGTTCTTCCGCGGTTCCTTCCCCATGCCCTGGCTGTCCGAGGGCTACTACATGGCCAAGGAGGACGAGCTCTACCAGGACGCCCTCAAGCGCGGTTCCGCTTCGGCTGACGAGCACTCCAAGTTCGGCACCGGCGGCGGCAACGTCACCAAGAGCTTCGGCAAGGTCGTCTCCATCGCCGGCAAGTTCGGCATGCGCCAGGAAGAAGTCCCCGGCCTGCTGAAGCTGGCCAAGGCCTGGGTCGGCAAGTCGGTGGACGATCTCGGCCACAAGTACGAGCAGATGGTCCCCGACTACGAGGTGAAGGAAGCCCTCATGCGGAACATCGTCTGCATGTTCGATTCCGGCTACACCCTGCCTCAGGGCCGGGAAGTGATCAACTACTACTACCCCCTGGAGTACGGCATCGACGGCCTGATCGCCATGGCTAAGGAGCTCAAGGCCGCCGTGGCCGGCCGCGCCGACGGCGACGGCATCAAGGGCACCAACCGCCTGTTCAACTACGAAGCGGTCATCATCTCCCTGGAAGGCCTGAAGATCTGGATCAGCAACTACGCCAAGGAGGCCCGCCGCCTGGAAGGGCTGGAAAAGGATGTCGTCCAGAAGCGCGAGTACAGCCAGATCGCCGAGCGCCTGGAATGGCTCTCCGCCAACAAGCCCCGCGACTTCCGCGACGCCATCCAGATGATTCTCACCGTTCACCTGGCCGTGCTCAATGAAGACGCCATCTCCGGCATGTCCCCAGGGCGCATCGCCCAGGTGCTCTTCCCGTACTTCGAGCAGGACATCGCCAGCGGCCGCATCTCCGAGGACGAGGTCATGGAGCTGCTGGAACAGTACCGGCTGGCCATTTCCTCCATCGACTGCTTCGCCTCCGCGGGCGTGGTGGGCGGTGTGCTCTCCGGCAACACCTTCAACACCGTCAGCATCGGCGGCCTCACCAAGGAAGGCAAGCACGCCTGCAACCGGCTGGAATACCTCCTGCTGGAAGCCGGCATGACCAACCAGATGCCCCAGCCCACCCTGGCGCTGCTCTACGACGAGAAGATCCCCGAGGACTTCCTGCTGCTGGGCATGGAATGCATCAAGACCGGCGTCGGCTACCCGGCCTTCATGAACAACCAGAGCGCCATGACCTTCATGATGAACCAGTACGGCGCCGAGGGCATGACCCCCGAAGAAGCCCGTGCCTGGGCCATCGGCGGCTGCCTGGAATCCTCCCCCTGCGTCTGGAAGCCGCTGCACCTGAACGGCAAGGAATACTTCATTCCTGGCGGCGCCGGCCAGCCCACCTCCGTGGGCGTGCACTTCCTGTCCCTGCCCAAGATCCTGGAAATCACCCTGTTCAACGGCGTGGATGGGCGCACCGGCCAGAAGGTGTTCGAACCGCACAACCGCACCTTCAACACCTACGAGGACCTCTGGGACCAGTTCAAGAAGTACTGGCAGAAGGCCGTGGACATCCTGTGCCTGACCAACAACGTCCAGCACGACATCTGGCGCAAGAACAACATGGCGATCATCAACAGCTTCCTGAAGCCCGATTGCCTGGACACCGGCCACCTCATCGACGAAAAGGGCTACCGCTTCAACGCCACCTTCAACGTGGAATCGGCCGGCACCATCAACGGCGTGAACTCCCTGGCCGCCATCAAGAAGCTGGTCTTCACCGACAAGACCGTCACCCTGGACGAGCTCAAGAAGGCGATCAAGGACAACTTCGGCTTCAAGACCGCCAATGAAGTGAACTCCTTCTCCCTGTCCGACCAGGAGAAGCGCGAAGACGGCCCGAGCGGCTGGGACAAGCTGCACTTCATGTGCCTCCAGGCGCCCAAGTACGGCAACGACGAGAAGTTCGCCGACGAGATCCTGCTGGACTGGGAGAACTTCTTCTGCCCGGACTGCAAGAACTACGAGTCGCTCTACGCGCACACCCTGTATCCCTGCCAGATCTCCGTTTCCACCCACGGCGCCATGGGCTCGGCCACCTTGGCCACCCCGGACGGACGGCTCGCCGGCACGACCTTCGCCGACGCTTCCCTGTCCGCCTTCCCCGGCACCGACCGCAACGGCGTCTATGCCCTGCTCAACTCGGCGGCCATCTGGGACCACACCATGTCCCAGAACTCGCAGCTCAACGTCAAGATCCACCCCACCGCCATCCAGGGCCCGGCGGGCTCGCGCAAGCTGCTTGACCTCATCCAGGCCTACATGCGCAAGGGCGGCTTCCACATCCAGTTCAACGTGGTGGACAGCAAGGTGCTCAAGGACGCCCAGGCAAATCCGCAGAACTACCGTGACCTGATGGTGCGCGTGGCCGGCTTCACCCAGTACTGGGTGGAGATCGGCAAGCCCGTCCAGGATGAACTCATCGCCCGCACTGAATACGAGGGGATCTGACCATGACCACCAAACTCAACCACCGGGATTGCCGGAACTTCGCCCCCGTCGACGTGACCAAGGGCATCTGCCACCGCACCAAGGAAATCGTGCTGGCCGACAGCGAACAGTGCGAGGAATTCAACCTCGCGCCCAAATGCAGGAACTGCAGGGAATTTGCCGCAACGGCAGATACGATCGAGATGGGCATCTGCAAGATCTCCACCCATGAGCCGAAGTTCTTCGCCTATCCCGAGATGGTGGCCGTGACCTGCGACCACTACAAGGCGAACTGACCTTAGACACGCCCCACCCTCCCTTCCTGGCTTCCGCGAGCCTTCGCGGGAGCTGGGAAGGGCTGTGGGAGGAGCATCCGTCTTAACCCGATCGTTCTTCAATCATTGGAGAGATGACAATGGAAGAGACCAAAGCCAAGTATTACGGCTGGTCCGTAGTGTTCGCGTCCTGGCTGGCGGTGTTCTGCCTGTTCGGCTATCGGGCCACCTTCGCCATCCTGAAGGGACCCATGGCCGTTACCCTCGGCTGGACCAGCGCCCAGGTGACGCTGGGCTACTCGCTCATGATGGTGTTCTACGCGATCACGGCCTACTTCAGCGGCATGATGCTGGACAAGTGGGGCACCAAGCCGGTGTATTCCGTGGCCGCCGTGTTCGGCTGCCTGGGCTTCGTGCTCACCGCCTGGATCGACAGCCACCTGGCCTACCTGTTCACCTTCGGCCTGCTGGGCGGCATCGCCACCGGCATGCTCTGGGTGACCTCCACCGTTTCGGTGCGCAAGTGGTATATCGGCAAGTCCTACGCCACCATGTGGGGATTCGCCTTCGCCGGCGGGCCCATGGCCCAGTTCGTGCTCGCCATGGTGGTCAAGCCCGCCCTGGGAGCCAGCCAGGCCAAGCTGGACGGCGCCATCCGCTCGATCCTGCCCAACGGCGCGACCCTCGCGCCCAAGGAACTGGCCCTGGCCGTGGCCGCCAAGCTCCACGATCCTTCCGTGCTGGCCATGCCGGCGGTGAAGGAAGCCCTGCAGGGACTGGAGGCCGCCTGGCGCTTCCAGATGACCATCCTCGGCGTCATCGTCTTCATCGCCCTGGTGGTGGCCGTGCTGGTGGCCAAGAACACCCCCGAGCACTACGGCATGAAGCCGTTCGGCGGCATGGCCGCCGCTCCCGGCGCCGCCCCCGTGGCCGAGCAGGAATGGACCACCGGCGAAGCCTTCGCCAAGTACGCCATCTGGGGCGCCATCTTCACCTTCCTCACCAGCATGATGGGTGAATTCCTGATCTGGACCCAGGTGGTCAGCTACTGGACCCAGGATGTGGGCTACAACCTCAAGAAGGCCACCAACATCTACGCCCTGATCGGACTGGTGGGCATCTTCTCCATGCCGATCATGGGCAAGATCGCCGACAAGGTGGTCCAGCGGGTGGGCATCGAAGCCAAGGGCCGCAAGATCATGCTGCTGGTGGGCCCCGCCACCGGCGTGCTGGCCTGCCTGCTGCTGCTGGCCAGCCCCAGCAGTGACGTGTTCGCCTACATCGCCTGCTTCATCTTCGCCATCTACTGGGCCATCGTGCCCGGCGGCGTGGTGGGCTACACTGGCGCTCTCTACGGCCGCAAGACCCTGGGCAAGATCTGGGGCCTGGCCACCATGATCGTCATGGGCATCGGGCCCTTCCTGGGCTCGTACATCGGCGGCTGGCTGAAGGATTTCTCAGGCAAGTACACCTACTCCATCTGGTTCGCGCTGTGCTCGTTCGCCGTTTCCATCCTGCTGGCGACCACCCTGCCGCTCAAGCTGGAGTATTCCAAACCCGCGGAAGCCAAGTTGCCGCTGGAACCCCATTTCACCAAGAACTGAACGGAATGAAGGAGGCGAGGTGTCTAACCCGACCATCGAGCAAGAGGGACCCACTGGGCTCATCTTCGATATTCAAGCCCATTCCGTCCACGATGGACCCGGAACCCGGACCACCGTGTTCCTCAACGGTTGCCCCCTCGCCTGCGAATGGTGCTGCAACCCGGAAGGGCTGTTCAAGAAGGCCGTGGTGATGCATCGCGATCAGCGCTGCCAGCACTGCGGCAAGTGCATGGAAGCCTGCCCCAGGGGAGCCATCTCCCTGGGGGCGGACGGCCTGGAAACCTTCGACCGGACCCTGTGCCAGGACTGCACCACCCACGAGTGCGTGGCCTTCTGCTACCACGAAGGCAATGTGCTGAGCGGGAAGACCTACACGGTGGAGCAGCTGATCGCCATCCTGCAGCGGGACCGCAGCTACTGGGGCGCCCGGGGCGGGGTATCCTTCTCCGGCGGCGAGCCGCTGCTGCAGCGGAATTTCATGCTGCCCCTGCTGCGCCGCTGCCGGGAGATCCGGATCAACACCTGCGCCGAAACCACCGCCAACCTGCCTTCGGACTATTTCATGGAGGCGGTCGCCATGCTGGGCTGGGTCTTCATCGACATCAAGAACATGGACCCGGTGGCCCACAAGGCCAAGACCGGGGTGGACAACTCGCTCATCCTGAAGAACATCAAGCTGCTGGCCGATTCGGACCTGGACTGCTTCGTGGTGATCCGCATCCCGGTGATCCCCGGGTTCAACGATTCCGAGGCCAACATCCGCGCCACCGCGCGGTTCGTCAGGCAGTGCGGGCTGGAAGTGATCAATTTGCTGCCTTTCCACCGCCTGGGCGAATCCAAGTGGCGCCAGGTGGGGCGCGACTATCCCTACAAGGACGTGGAAGGCATGAACAAGGAGGATCTGGGGGTCCAGGCCCAATGGGTTCGGGACGAGGGCCTCACCTGCTACACCGGCTGGGAAACACCCTTCTAGATTCTCCCCGGCACGATGAATTTCATTGCCAAGCGGCCGATGTGCTACCGGACGCTTGGCTGAAGTTATTTCTGCTGAAAATAAACTAAGTTAAATTGAGTAATTGGGCACAACGGTTGGTTGATGGGGCGTAGGAATGCAGGGATAATAAACCCCATGGTAACCCAAGCCCCTCAACGGCAGTTGCAGGACCTACCGATGGTTTCCCGTGATCGTGCGGTTGGCGGCGTCATCGAGAGCCTGCTGGCCGAAGGCCGCACCTGGGTGGCGGTGGCGGAGGCCGGGGAGGAGCCCTGCGGCTTCTTCGACCTGCCGGTGTTCCTGGCGCAGGCCCAGCGGAGGGCGGCCTGGGCCCCCGAGGATCCGGTGGGGGAGCACCTGCTGCCCCCCGGCGCCGCGGTTTCCGCGCGTCCGGCGCTCACCGGGGTCGGGCTGTGGCGGGAGCTGCTGCACGCCGTGCTGTCCGGGGAGAACAAGCCCATGGTGGCCCTGATCCGCGACTCGGAGGAGATCCTGTTCGCCAACGAGGCCCTGCGCAAGGCCTTCCCGGAACCGTTCTCCCGGCCGCCGGTGCTGGTGCGCGACGTGCTGCCCGGGCATCCCGTGGGCGGCCGGATCAGCGATGTGCCGGTGTCCTTCTGGTTCGTGCAGAACCAGGAACGCTGCTTCATGGTGCTCCTGGTGCGCGCGGCCCCCGGCGGAATCGGTGCCCTGGTGCTGTTCGAGCTCACCGACCATCTCGACCAGGGCCACCGGGAGGCCCTGGAGAAGGTGGACCTGCTCAAGCGGGTACTGGACATCGGGGTGGAAGGCCTGCAGGTGGTGGACACCCGGGGGATCATCACCCTGGTGAACGAAAGCTACCTGAAGATCCACAACGTGACCCGGGCCGAGGCCGAGGGGCACCCGGTGACCGAGGTGATCGAGAACACCCGCATGCACATCGTGGCCCAGACCGGGGTGGCGGAGCTGGACGAGATCCAGAAGATCCACGGCCACGAGTACGTGGTGAGCCGGATCCCCATCTTCAAGGACGGCCGGTGCCTGGGGGCGGTGGGCAAGATCGTGTTCCAGGACTTCCAGGAGCTCTACCGGCTGGCGGTGAAGGCCAAGCGGCTGCAGATGGAACTGGAGGCGCTGCGCAAGAGCAAGGGGCCGGTGCGGGCCGACACCCGGTTCAGCTTCGACGACATCGTCGCCCAGTCCGAGAGCAGCATCCAGGCCAAGGAGAGGGCCATGATGGGCGCCCCCACCAACTCCACCATCCTGTTGCTGGGCGAGAGCGGAGTGGGCAAGGAGGTGTTCGCCCACGCCATCCACAACCTGAGCCCGCGCTACAGCGGCCCGTTCGTGCGGGTGAACTGCTCGGCCATCACCGAGACCCTGTTCGAGTCCGAGCTGTTCGGCTACGCCGACGGCGCCTTCACCGGCGCCAAGAAGGGCGGCCGGGCCGGGAAGTTCGAACTGGCCAACGGCGGCACCATCTTCCTGGACGAGATCGGCGACATGCCCCTGGCCACCCAGTCCAAGCTGCTGCGGGTGCTGCAGGAGCGGGAAGTGGACAAGGTGGGCGGGGAAGGCACCATCCCGGTGGACGTGCGGGTGATCGCCGCCACCAACCAGGACCTGTGGGCCATGGTGGAGCAGAAGAAGTTCCGGCGCGACCTGTTCTTCCGGCTCAACGTGATCCCCATCGTGATCCCCCCCCTGCGCGAGCGTCCCGGCGACGTGAAGGCCCTGGCCAAGCTGTTCTGGGCCGAGCTGCAGCAGACCCAGGGCATCCGCACCAAGTCGCTCACCGACGGCGCCAAGCGGCTGCTGGAGGAATACTCCTGGCCGGGCAACATCCGCGAGCTGCGCAACATCCTGGAACGCACATTCACCATCGTGCGCGACAACCTCATCAGCGAGGACCAGGTGCGCATGATCCTGCTGAGCGTGGGCTCCAGCGGCGGCCAGTTCAGCGAGAACGAGGAATGCCCGCTGGACCTGGTGGTGGAGAAGGCGGAACGCCGCGCCATCGGGTTCGCCCTGGCCCGCACCAACAACAACAAGGCCCAGGCCGCCAAGCTGCTGGGGATCTCCCGGCCGCTGCTGTACCGGAAGATGGGGCAGTACCAGATCTCCTGAACCGGGCCGGGGCGGCCATCGCCCCGGCCCGCTCCCGGGCTTCAGAACCGGGTGAATTCGCCTTCCGGTCTGGCTGGAATGTGGAGACTCCGGGCCGGCGGGTTCCTGGACGGATTGCGCGGCGCTGGCCCCGTCGCCGCCCTGCCGGGCTTCTCCCGGCTTTCGATCAGGGTGAAGAACTCCATCCTGGCCTGAAGCTCCATCGCCTGCGCGTTCATCTCTTCAGAGGTGGACGCCATCTCCTCGGAGGCGGCGGCGCTCTGCTGGACCGCCGAACTGATCTGGGAGATGGCGGCGTTGATCTGGCCCACCCCCGAGTTCTGTTCGGACGAAGCGGCCGAGATCTCCTGGACCAGGTCCGCGGTCTTCTGGATGGACGGGACGATGGAATCCAGCAGGGTCCCGGCCTTTTCCGCCAGGCCCACGCTGCCGGTGGCCAGCCGGCTGATCTCCTCGGCCGCCACCTGGCTGCGCTCGGCCAGCTTGCGCACCTCCGCGGCCACCACGGCGAAGCCCTTGCCGTGCTCCCCGGCCCGGCCCGCCTCGATGGCGGCGTTGAGCGCCAGCAGGTTGGTCTGGTAGGCGATGTCGTCGATGATGGAGATCTTGTGGGCGATCTGCTTCATGGCGGCCACGGTCTCCTCCACCGCCTTGCCGCCGTCCTTGGCCTCCTTGGCGGTGCGGGTGGCGATATCGCCGGTGACCTTGGCGTTCTCGTTGTTCTGGGCGATGGAGGCGCTCATCTCCTCCATGGAGGCGCTGGTCTCCTCGACGCTGGCCGCCTGCCTGGAGGCGCCCTGGCTCAGGGACTGGGCGGTGGCGCTGACCTGCTGGGAGGCCGACACCAGGTTGCTGGAGGCCTCCAGCACATCGGCGATGGTGGATCCCAGCTTGGCGGTGCTGTCGTTGATGGCGTCCTTGAGCACCTTGAACTCGCCCTGGTAGTCCTGCTGCACGGACTGGGTCAGGTCGCCGGCCGCCACGGCCGCCATCACCAGCTTGATCTCGCTGATGGGCGCGACGATGGCGTCGATGAGCGAATTGAGGCCCTGCACCACTTCCCGGTACTGGCCCTGGTGCCTGGAGGCATCGCTGCGCTCGGAAAGGCAGCCGGAGATGACCGCGGCCACCAGCTGCTTCAGGTCCGAAATCAGGGCGTTCAAGGGGTTGATGACCGCGTCGAGGGTCGCGTTGACGCCCTCGATCACCTTCCGGTATTCGCCGTGGTGCTGGGTGCTGTCGGCCCGGACTTCCAGCTTGAGCGCCACCGCGGCGTCGGCCAGCATCTTGGCGTCGCCCACCAGCGCGTTCAGCGAGCTGCCCACCAGCTTGAAGCTGTTGTTGATGCTGCCGAACTGTTCGTGCACTTCGTGGGTGTACTCGTCCGCCTCGGGCAGGGAAAGGTCGAGGTTGAGGTCCCCGCTGCCGAGCCGTTCGAGGTTGACCGCGACCCGCTTCACTTCCTTCTCGGTGAAATGTTTGATCCGCATGGTCGGGGTGAGGTCGGTGACGGTCTCCACATAGCCCACGGTCTGGCCCTTGGCGTTCAGCACCGGGGCGGTGTCCTGTTTGCAGTTCATGCCGCACCAGTCGAAGAAGCTCTCCTTCACCCCGCCGCGCAGCTGGACGATGCCGCAGTTCTTGGTCTTGCAGATGTTGGCGTTTGCGGTGGCGCAGGGCCGGCCGATGGCGTCCTCGCGGTTCTTGACGTTGCCCTGGTCGACCATCAGCTTCTCGAACGACGCGTTGAGGAAGGTCCACTTCATGTCCATGTCGGTGACGTGGATCGGGAAGGGGACGGCATCGATGATCGAGCGGTACCATTCCAGCTTGTCCACCACCACGTCGAGGGTGCTGTTGATGCCCTCGATGACCTTCCTGAACTCGCCCGAATGCTTGCTCTCCTCCGCGCGGGTGGCGAACTGCCCCTGGATGGCGTTGATCGACAGGCCGTTGACGTCGCCCACCAGGGCGTTGAGCGAGGCGCCGACCGATTTCAGGCTGTTGTTGATCTTGCCGAAGGCCGCATGGGCTTCCCGGGTGTACTGGTCCGGTTCGGCCATGGTGAGATCGAGATTGAGATCGCCCGCGCTCAGGCGTTCCAGGTTCAGGGCGACCCGCTGGACTTCCCGCTCGGTGTAGTGCTTGATCCGCAGGGTCGAGGTCAGGTCGGTGACGGTCTCCACGTAGCCGACCGTATCCCCCTTGGCGTTGAGCACCGGCGCGGTGTCCTGCTTGCAGTTCAGGCCGCACCAGTCGAAGAAGCTTTCCTTCACTCCGCCGCGCAGCTGGACGATGCCGCAGTTGGGGGTCCTGCAGATGTTGGCGTTGGCGGTGGAGCAGGGGCGGCCGATGGCATCCTGGAGGTCCCGGACATTGCCCTGGTCGACCATCATCTTCTCGAACGCCTTGTTCAGGAAGGTCCATTTCATGTCCATGTCGGTGACGTGGATCGGGAACGGCACGGAATCGATGATGGACCGGTACCAGCCCAGCTTGTCGGCCATCACCGCCCGTTCGTCGGCAACCTTCTTGTTGATGAATCCCGTGATCAGGAATCCCAGGCCCATGGTCGCCAGGAACCCCAGCGCCAGGGTGAGGGCCGCCAGGGTGCTGGCGTCAGCTCCCTGGGCCGTGAGCCGGTACAGCCCGAAACCACCCAGGGCGGACGAAAGGAGGGCTGCCAGGAGGAAACCGAGGACCATCTGGGTGGACAGCCTGAGCGAACGGAACCAGTTCATGGAATGCTCCTGCAACGGCCCCCGGAGGATCAGCCGGGGGCGGTGATCACGATGTGAAGTGCCAAACCACAGCCCTGGCGTTCCCATTTAGGCATGCGTTACCGGCCAAAGGTTGCTCCGGTTGTCTACCTTGCTCATCGGCTGGGCGTTCGGGTCCCATTAGTTGAATATCAAATAATAATTCAGCCTTCGGCCGCCGGCAGTCGCAGGTGCACCTGGGTGCCGTGCTCCAGCTTGCTCTCGATGTTCATCAGGCCCCGGTGGGCCATGAGGATGCGGTGGCTCACCGCCAGGCCCAGGCCGGTGCCGCCGCCGAAGGTCGTATAGAACGGGTCGAAGATCCGGGACAGGGCCGAGGCGGCGATGCCGCAGCCGTTGTCCTCCAGGGTGATCCGCCAGTGGCGCCGGCCGTCCAGGTCCTCGGGCACGGCGGACAGCACCAGCCTGGGTTCGGTCACGCCGTCCATGGACCGCACGGCGTTCTGCAGCAGGTTCACCCCCACCTGGCGGAGCAGGTCGGGATCGGCGAACCAGGTGGCCTCGGGGGGCACCCGGTTCTGCCAGGCCACGTTCTCCGGCAGGCTGCTGCCGTTCCGCACGCCCTCCCAGAATTCCGCCAGGGCGAAGTCCTTCGGCTTGGGGGTGATGTCCCGGCTGAAGGTGAGGGTGTTGGTGACCAGGGTGTTCAGGCGCTGGACGCTGATCTGGATGTGCTGGGCCAGTTCCACCTGGGCCGGCTGGGATTGCAGGTCCTCCACCAGCATCCCGGCGAACAGGGAAAGGCTGCCCAGGGGGTTGCGGATCTCGTGGGCCAGTTCCGCCGCCATCAGGCCCATGGCCTGGAGCCGCTCTTCCCGGGTGGCCTGCTGGGCCCGCAGGTGGGCCTCGGTGATGTCGCGCAGGGTGATGATCTGGCCGGAATCGGTGGGGCGGTTCTCCTGCTCCAGGAACCGCTCCCGGCCGGCGGAGTCGGTGAACTGGCGCAGGCCCGAGGGGGCGCCCAGCTCCCAGGGCGGGGGCCCGTCGGTGAACTGGCCGGCCAGGGCCTCCGGCCGGTTGGTGAAACGCAGCTCGCCCTCCTCGCCCAGCACCCAGATGGCGAAGGGCACCGTTTCCAGCACGGTCTGCAGCTCGTTCTGGAGCCGGCCCAGCTGGCCCTGGAGCGACTGGTAGCGCTGCTGGAGCTGTTCCGACGCCTGGGTGAAGGCGGCGAAGGCTTCCATCAACTGTTGGGGTTCAGGGACGACATCCACGGTGGGTTCGCTCAGGGAGGAAAATCAGGAAGTTCGGCGGTCGTTGACGATCTGCTGCAGTGCGGTGCGGTCCCGGTGCCAGGGCTCGGCGGCCACCACTTCGCACAGGGCTTCGGTGGCCAGGGAGGAATCCAGGGCCAGCAGGGCTCTGCAGGCGGCCAGGCGGACCTGGAGGGGTTCGGCGGTGGTGAACAGCCGGCCCTTGCGCCGGGCGATTTCCACCAGGGCCTGGATCCCGCGGGGATCGCCGATCTGGCCGATGGTTTCCGCCGCCCGCACCCGGAGCAGTTCCGGGTTGCGCCTGTCCATGGCGTAGCCGGTGAGGGGGGCGATGGCCTGGTACGAGTGCAGTTGCACCAGGGCGAACATGATCTCCGACTGGGTTGCCGGGTCGACCGTGGGGAAGGCCGCCAGCAGGGGGGCCAGGGCCAGCGGCCCGCCCAGCTTCCACAGCGCCCGCACCGCGGCCCGCCTCACCCGCCCGTCGGGGTGGGCCAGGCAGGCCTGGGCCGGCTCCAGGGCGCCGGCGTCGCCCATGTCCGACAGCAGGTTCAGGGCGTTGCGCACCAGGTACCAGGAGGTCGAATCGAGCCCTTCGTAGACCGCCGGCAGCGCGTCCTCGCCCATGCAGCGGATGGCCTCCAGCAGCCGGCCCCGGCGCTTGCGCTCGGGCTCTTCGCCCAGCACTTCAACCAAAAACCGGGCGGCCGGCAGGCCCACGGCGTCCAGGAAGGGGATCAGCTCGCCCATCATGGTTTCCGGCGTGGCGGTGTGCAGCAGTTCGGTCACCTTGGCCAGGTAGACGGGGTTGCCCAGTCCGGCCCACAGCCCGGCCAGGGCCGATTCCCGCCATTCCTGCCGGTTGTCCTGGAAGGCCACCAGGCCGGACAGTTCCCGGAGCAGGGCCAGGGCCTGGCCGGGCTCCCCCCTGGCCACCAGGCTGGCCACCACCACCCCCAGCGCCTCGGTGCTGGAGCGATGGATGTGGGCCAGGGTCTCCCAGCCGAAATGGGCGGTGAGGCCTTCGATGAGCGGACCTTCGGCCTCGCTGGGCAGGCCCGGATCCTCCATCCAGCGGGCGATCCCGGTGAGGGTCTGGGCGGCCATCTCCCGGTGGGAGACATCGTCCGAACGCAGCGCCGCCAGGATGGATTCCATGAGGGCCAGGAGGCCTTCCACCCGGCCCTCGTCCAGCATCCGGCGGAGGAAGCGCAGCCGCTGGTCCAGGGTGATCTGCCAGAGTCGGCCCTGTTCCTGGGCCTGCCTCTGCTTCTCTTCCATGGACTGGTTCTCCCAGTCCAGCTGCTGGATCAGTTCCTGCAGCCGGTTGATCTGTTCCAGGGCCGCGCCCTTTTCCCGCAGCTCGGTTTCCAGCGCGGCCAGCATGGACTGCTGCTGCGGCGCGAAGCGCAGGGTTTCGAACATGGCCTCGCGCACCTGCTCCCAGGGGGTGTCGCTTTCCATCAGCGCGGTGGAGGCCTGGGTGAAGGATTCGGTGGCCAGGGACTGGAAGCCCATGCGCATGCCCGCATGCCCCGCGGGCAGGGAGTCCAGGCCGGCCACCACCGCCATCAGCTTTTCCGGGGCGAGCGCCAGCAGGGCCCGGCGCAGGCCTTCCACCTGGCTGGCCGGGGGGAAGTTGTCGCCCATGCCGAAACTGAGCGGGGTGCCGCCCAGGAAGCCCAGGTGGGCGGGTTCGAAATCGCCTTCCAGCAGGGACTGGCGGGGGATCAGCTCCAGCTGCTCCTGCCACTGCTCGGTGAGGATCTCCAGGTTGAAGGACGGCTGCGCCTGGGCCGGGCCGGGAACCGCCTGGGGCCCCTCGGCGCCCTTGAACCCCTGGGAACCGTGCCCGCCCGGGGCCGGGGCGGTGGTGGCGGCGCCCATGGTGGCCGCCAGGGCCTCCAGGGCCGCCTGCAGGGCCGGGTCGGCCGGGCCGCCGGGCTTGTTCACGGCCGCGGAGTCGCCCCCGCGGGCCTCGTCGCCCCCTTCGCCTTCGCGCACTTCCTTGTACTGGGTCTGGCTGAGCTGGACGTGGGGCAGCGTCTTGGTGGCGAACACCGCGGCGGGGCCGCCGTCCGCCTCCATCTTGGCCGGCTTGATGATGAGGATCTCCAGCACTTCGGCCAGCTCGGCGGCGGTGACCCCGCGCAGGAAGATGATGCCGCTGATCTGCCGCTCGGTGAGCTGGCGGGCCATGGCGGTCAGGTGCAGGTGCTTGCCCTCGAACGGGGCCCCGTCCAGGAACAGTCTGCCGTTGGAGGCGGCAATGTGGAGGCTGGGCCGGGTGGCCAGCCATTCCTCCATCTGCCCGGCCAGGGCCTGGATGGAGGACACGGCCCGGGGATGGCTCGCGGTGTACATGAGCTGGGTCTTGAGTGCCAACTGGAGGCTCTGGACAAGATCCAGGAACTCGCTCATGGCTGGGTCGGCTCCATGGGATCGGCCCATTCCCGCTGCAGCTGCTGGTAGTGGGCGGTGATGAAGGCCAGCCGGCGCTCGGCTTCGGCGCGCCCCGGCGGGGTGTTCATGGAGGTGGTGATGGTCCGGGCGAGCTCCAGCCAGAGCAGGCCCCGCTGGAGGATGCCGGCGGTGTCGATGGGCTCGAACGCCCCGGATATGCAGCTGAAGTGGACGAGGCTGGCGGCGCCGATCTTGCTCAGCTTGTCGGCGTCCCACAGGCAGGCCGCCTCCACCGGCTCCAGCTTCGTCTGGCGCTTGAGCCCCACGTGGTGCTCGATGGCGTTGCGCACGGCGGCGATCTTGGCCGGGGGGAAGTCGGTGCCGGCCAGGATGCCCTCCACCGCGGCGGAAGCGTCCCGGGCGTGGGTGTCCTTGGACTTGGCGCTGTTCAGGAACTTCCGGCTATCATGCAGCCAGGCGGCGCACTCCACCACCTCCGGGTCGGCCCCGGCCAGCGGCGCCAGCCAGCGGGCCAGCTTCACCACGGCCAGGGTGTGCTCGAACCGGTAGTCGAATACCGGCCGCGGGCCTTCGGGCCCCGGGTGGGAAACCCCCCAGAAGCGGATGGCGTCCGCCTCGGTATGGGCCCTGAGGGCAGCTTCGCATGCATCACGCCAATTCATCATTTAGCCGATTCTCGCACATACGCCCGGAGCGCGTCAGCCGTCTTGCGAATCTCCTCATACATCGGCCGGTCGTTCCAGGGCGGGCAGGCCTCGCCCAGGCGATGCATCAGGGGCTGGAGCTCCGCCGCCGGGGCCATGTCCAGGATGCGCACCCCTTCCAGGGCCATGCGCGCCTCCAGCACCAGCACCTGCTCCAGGGCGTCCACCGCCCGCCAGAGCTTGCGGGCGGCGATGGGGCCCATGCTCACGTGGTCCTCCTTGCCGGCGCTGGTGGGGATCGAGTCCACGCAGGCCGGGTGGGCCAGGCCCTTCATTTCCGAGACCAGGGCGGCCGAGGTGACGTGGGCCATCATGAAGCCGGATTCCAGCCCGCCCTGGCGGGTGAGGAAGGCCGGCAGGTCCGAGTAGGCCGGGTTCACCATGCGCTCCTGGCGCCGTTCGGAGATGCTGGCCAGGTCGCAGATGGCGATGGCCAGCATGTCGCAGGCGAAGGCCGGGTACTGCCCGTGGAAGTTGCCGCCGCTGCGGCTTTCCTGGGTGTCGGTGAAGATCATGGGGTTGTCGGTGGCGCTGTTCAGCTCCCGCTCCAGGATGGCCGCGCAGAAGTCCAGGGCGTCCCGCACCACCCCGTGCACCTGGGGCAGGCAGCGCAGGGAGTAGGCGTCCTGCACCCGGTGGCAGTCCCGGTGGCTTTCGCAGATCTCGCTGGTGGTGCCGAGGATCTCGCGCATGTGGGCGGCCACCCGGATCTGCCCGGGATGCGGCCGGGCCTCGTGGATGCGCGGATCGAAGGCGGCCCGGGTGCCGCGCAGGGCCTCCAGGGACAGGGCGGCGATCTCGTCGGCCAGGGGCACCAGGTCCAGCAGCCGGGCCACGGCCAGGTTGCCGATGGCGGTGATCACCTGGGTGCCGTTGATGAGGGCCAGCCCCTCCTTGGCCTCCAGGACGATGGGGGTGAGCCCGGCCCGGGCCAGGGCCTGGCCGCCGGGGATGACCTCCGCGCCGTCCCAGGCCTCCCCTTCGCCCACCAGCATCAGGGCCATGTGCGCCAGGGGCGCCAGGTCGCCCGAGGCCCCCACGC
This sequence comes from Holophaga sp., assembly GCA_031292735.1. Next base: position 11,518 of record JARLGP010000258.1, on the reverse strand, counting down.
TGCCCTGGCTGGGGATCACCGGCAGCACGCCCCGGTTCAGGCAGTCCGCCAGCAGCTGGATGGCCTCGGGCCGGATGCCGGAATGGGCCTTGAGCAGGCAGTTGATGCGGGCGGCCATGAGGGCCCGGGTCTGCGGCTTGGGCAGCGGCTCGCCCACCCCGGCGGCGTGGCTGCGGATCAGGTTCAACTGCAGCTGGGCCAGCTGGCTTGGCGGGATCACCACGGTGGCGAACTGGCCGAAGCCGGTGTTGATGCCGTAGACCGTGCGGCCCTCTTCCAGGATCCGCTGGATCACCAGGCGGTTCTCCACCACCCGGGCCATGGCGGCGGGCTCCAGGGTGACGTTTTCACCGCTGGCGATGCGGGCCAGCGCCCGCGCGTCCAGGCCGGTTCCGGAAAGACCGATCATGACTTCTCCTATCAGAACGCTTCTTCTTCCGCGGGTGCCGCCGCGTGGGGCAGGGTGACGCCCAGGGCCAGGGCCAGCAGCACGGAACCGCAGGCAACCCAATACGTTGAAGCATAGCCGAAGCGGGCGAAGGTGAGGGTGCCCACCAGCGGCCCGAGGATGCGGCCGATGCCGGACATGGCGCTGAGCACCCCGAACAGGCCGCCCTGCTCGTCCCGGGGGGTGATCTGGCTGGCCAGGGCGGAAGTGGCGGTGGTGTTGGCGCCGTTGCCCCAGGCCAGGGGCACCATCAGCAGCATGAACGGCCATTTCCAGGGGGCGTACGGCAGGAAGGGCAGGCTGCAGGCCATGCACACCAGGCCCCCCACCAGGGCCAGCCGTTCCGGAACCCGCCTGGCCACCACCCGCACCAGGCCGCCCTGGTAGAGGACGATGAGGATGCCCACGAACAGGAACAGGTAGCCCACCTCCCGCTGGCCGAAATTGAAGCGGGCGTGGGCCAGCAGGCTGTAGGTGCTTTCCATCATGGCGAAGCCGGTCATGGCCAGCAGGGAGATGGCCAGGATCTGGGGCATGCCGGGCCGCTTCAGGGCGCGCTTGAGGGCGTGGCCCCGGCTTTCCACCCGGCGGGCGTGGACCCGCGCCTCGGCGGTGAGCGTCTCGGGCAGCCAGATCACCACCAGCATGGAGGCCAGCAGCGACAGCGCCGAGGCCACGAAGAACGGCAGGTGCCAGCCGTGGGTGAGCAGCATCTGCTTGCCGGTCATGGAGCCGGACAGGATCCCGGACATGGCCGGGCCCAGCACGAAGCCCAGGCCGAAGGCGGCGCCGATCATGCCCAGCACCTTGGAACGTTCCTTGGGCGAGGAGGAGTCGGCCATGGCGGCCTGGGCCACGGAGATGTTGCCGCCCAGCAGTCCGGCCAGCACCCGGGCGGCCAGGACCCATTCGAACCGGCCGGTCATGGCCATCACCAGGTAGGAGGCCGAGGCGCCGATGAGCGAAACCCAGAGCACCGGCCGGCGCCCGATCAGGTCCGACAGTCGGCCCAGGAACGGTGTGGCGATGAACTGGCTGAGGGAGAAGCTGATGAGGGCCACCCCGGCCCAGGCGGCGCCGGGGTTGGAGAAGTGCAGCGCGTGGTTCACCCAGGCCATCCAGGGAGAGGGGTGCTGCGCCAGGTTGGCCGCGTAGAGCGGCAGGATGGGGATGACGATGCCAAATCCAAGCAGGTCCACGAAGACAGTGAAGAAAATGGCGAGCTGGGCACGTTTTGATGGCTGCATGGAGTCTCCAATCTTCCAAGATAGCGGCTCGACGGCAACCTTTCAGCAAGGGCGGTGGGCAAAATCCGGCGATTCGGGCAATATTGCTTGCACGTCCATCCTTTCGGGCAGGATCATGACCGAATATGAAATTGATATCATCAGTGCGGTGACAGATGCGGAGATGGACATGTGGCATGCTGAGCACACCCTGGAAACCACGGCACCGCCGGAGCGGATCTGGGCGCAGATGCAGATGGTGGCCAACTGGCCGCAGTGGGACACCGGGCTGATCTCGGCCGAACTGCCCGGAGCCTTTTCCGCCGGAGCCCAGGGCTCCATGAAGTTCAGCAGCGAGCAGCCCCAGTCGTTCCTGCTGGCTTCGGTGAGCGTCCAGCACGAGTTCACCGCCCTGACCAAGCTGCCCTTGGCCGAGGTGCGGCACATCCATCACCAGGAGATTTCGGCCATGGGCACCCGGCTCACCCACCGCATCGAGATCCGCGGTCCCTTGTCCTGGCTGTACGGCTGGAGCGTGGGCCGCAGGCTGCGGGACGACCTGGCCCCCAGCATGCGCCGTCTGGCCCGGCTGGCTTCCTAGAAGGAGTTCCCATGTCCAAGGCGATTCGTTTCCATCAGACCGGTGGGCCTGAGGTCTTGCAGCTGGAAGAGGTGGCGGTGGCCGCCCCGGGACCCGGAGAGGCCCAGGTGCGGCATGCGGCCTGCGGGATCAATTTCGTGGATTGCTACCAGCGCAGCGGCCTGTACCAGATGCCCCTCCCGGCCGTGGCCGGGAACGAAGGGGCCGGCGTGGTGGAGGCGGTGGGCCCCGGGGTCACCGGAGTCAAGCCCGGCGACCGGGTGGCCTACGCTTCGGTGCCGGGAGCCTACTGCGAGCTGCGCACCATGCCCGCGGACCGGCTCTGCGTGCTGCCCGAGGGGATCAGCTTCGAGCAGGGCGCGGCGATGATGCTCAAGGGCATGACCGTGCAGTACCTGATCCGCCGGACCCACCGGGTGGTGGCCGGGGAGACGGTGCTGTTCCATGCCGCCGCGGGTGGAGTGGGCCTGATCGCCTGCCAGTGGCTGAAGGCGCTGGGGGCCACGGTGATCGGCACCGCCGGTTCCGAGGACAAGTGCCAGCTGGCCCGGGAGCACGGCGCCGACCACTGCATCAACTACCGCACCGAGGATTTCGTCGCCCGGGTACGGGAGATCACCCATGGCGAGGGGGTGCCGGTGGTCTACGACTCGGTGGGCAAGGACACCTTCCCCGGCTCCCTGTCCTGCCTGCAGCCCCTGGGGCTGATGGTGAGCTTCGGCAACGCCTCGGGCCCGGTGCCGCCCATGGCCTTGAGCGTGCTGGCCAGCCACGGCTCGCTGTTCCTCACCCGTCCGACCCTGAACACCTACACCGCCAAGCGGGCCGACCTGGCGGCCAGTTCCAGGGACCTGTTCGACGTGGTGCTGGCCGGCCAGGTGAAGATCGGGATCGGCCGGCGCTACGCGCTCAAGGACGCCGCCCAGGCGCACCGGGAGCTGGAGGCCCGGATGACGTCGGGGGCGGGGATCCTGGTGCCGTAGTCGGGGGTGGTGAGCGGAGCCGGAAAAGGCGGGGGAACCCCCGTCAGGTAAGGACATGGAAGGCGAACAAAAGTGAACCGCTGATGAGGCGTCGAGCCAAGGGCGAAGTCATGCCTTATGCGTTCGACGCCTGGATGGGACGGGTGTTTCCCAACGCCAGCATTGACCGGCACAGCCCCAGCCACACGATCAGAGGAGAGCAGCAGATTGAATGATAACCGCGGCCGGTTGGTGCGTAACCAGGGCTGTGTCCGGAGTCGAATGTCCGGTTAGGCAATACGGCCATGCACTTCGCTGATACCCACGGCGCAACTATTACCAGCCGCCGAAGAAAAAACAGCAGGAGCAGAGAAACATTCCCGCCACAAGGACCACTCATTGTCTAGTTGCACTGTACCAACGGAGCAAACTCAATTTGTTTTTTCAACTCACCCTAAGTGTAGCCACAGGGTAAATACCAAGGAGAACAGCATTGATGATGGCGTTGATAAAAGCAGCTTTGATTGCAGCTGCATTGTTTGGAGGAGACCCGATACCAGGCGAATTTGTTGGAGCCGCCAGCCTGCCTTTGCATAGTGTTGAACCCGCCTGTGCGAGCTCGGCGTTTCGAGCCTGGACGGTTGAACTGAGTTTCCCTTCAGAAGAGGCGAAAAGAGAATGCCATTATTATGGAATGCGCCAGCTGGGTTACTCGATGTCCTGGAAGGAAGAAGAGATAAAAGAACCTAATTCGCTTGTTTACACTATTTATCATCTCGGTTCTCCTAAGGACAATATCGTTGCCGCTTTGGCTAAAATAGAGAAGTCGTGCCCCGAGGTGCAATTCGTAAGCGTCAAGGTCACGGAGGTCCGGGCGGAGAACGGCGTACCGACTTCAATTGGATGGTGATGCCAGGCGGCTTTAAATGTTCACTGGCGGCATAGCATGGCTTTTGAACTGGGTTGCGCCTGACGAATCAGCACGCCGCCGAGGAAGCCCGGCTTACCCCGCGACCAATGGTGATGAGGACAAGCTGGCTCGGCCGCTGCTTTCCAAGACGGCGGACTTGACTTGGCAGCGGCGCTGCGTGCACCCAAGCAACGCCTCTTGCCGGTGCAGGCACCACAGCGCCGCCTATCTTCGCATTTCGGTGAGTCGGCGCCCCGCTCGTGACACTTGGCCAAGCATTTGCACCTCAGGGAACATCTACCCAACGAGGGGCATTTCCTGTTCAAGCCCGCTTTGGTGCTACCCGGAGAATCCAATGAAAAAACCGCTGTCAATAGTGTTGTTCTCAATGGGCGCTTACTGTTTTTCACTCGGAACCATTTCGACGGAACAGGGAAACGGAACATTCGTGTCCATCAACGATGTTAACGTGGTCGATGGATGCATCATTACCATCTACAAAGACGGCAGGCGATCCGAAAGTTTTGACAATGGTGACATGATAATTACATACTATGCCAATGGGAATAAGGCCACAAGCTACAATTATAATCACGGCAACGAAAAATTTTATATTTTCGATCCCGTGACTGGAGCGAGAAGTGAACCCAAATACAACAATGACGATCCTTCATGATTTGACTTAGATGACGTTTTTTCGCCCACTAAGGCTTGCGCGATTGGTCCTACCCCACCTAGGCCTGCGAAGGCAGAATGAACCGATGCGCTGCGTAATGAATCGGTGTGCCGCGCCGTTGGCTCTCCCTCTCGTTCGAGCGGTATGCCGATGATGCGGTGATCCACTGCGTGAGTCTGGCCCAGGCCAAGTCTGTCCTGGAAGGGGTGCGCAGGTGGTTGAAGGACAAGGGACTGGAACTCCATCCGGATAAGACGAAGATCGTCTACTGTAAGGACGATTCGCAACCGCGGGACCACGACCATACCTGCCGGCACACCCGAAGAAGGTTTCGACGGGGATGACCGCAGATAAACGGGGATGAAAAAATGGATAAAATTTAAAAGCCATAACCGAGCAGGTCTGGCAAGGCTGAAGGTAAGAACCTAAAAACAATGTTATTTAAGAATCGCTTTACTAGATCCTCCCCTTCCCGAAACGGAACTCATCAATTATTTGCCATCAAGACTATGCCCAAAGCCCAAACAGGAACTGGGCGATTCCGCGGATTCATGCCAGCGCTGCGCCCATCCGTCCGTCCCTGAACCGGCACTGCCGGCCCGTTCCAGAGACCTGTTCGACGGGGCGCCGGCCGGATGAAGATCAGGACCGGCCGGGGCGACATGCATCAAGGATGTCGCCCCGGCGAACGGAGGTCAGGCCATTACATGGAATTTAGAATTTTGGTGGATGTTTCTCCCAATCCACCACCCTCAATCCTTTGACACGAGCAAAGTGCTTGATATTGCCGGTAACGAGGGTCAAGCCATGCTTGTGCGCGATGGCGGCAATCATGCTGTCCTCGGCTTCTATCGGATTTCCATCTTTGCGAAGCTGGGCCTCGATCAAACCCCACTCCATGGCCTCTTCTCGACCCAAAGGGATGACCTCGACGGGTTTCAGAAATGCTTCTGCCTTGGCCAATTCCCTGGCTGGAAAGTCGGAGCGGTGAGCTCCTTCATAAAGCTCACCAACGGTGATGGCCGAAATGGCAACATCCATCACCTGAACCTGGGCCAAGGCAGACCGCGCCCAGGCACGGCCACGAATGAAATGAATGCAGAAATTGGTGTCCAGCAAAAAGGAGGGCATCAGAGGTCAGTCGCCCCATCAAAGAGCCGCTTTTTCCGCGCTTCACGAGTCGCGGGGCTGGTGCGCTCGGGCATTGGAAAATCCGGACTGGGCTCCAGTTCAAAAAAACCGACAGGCCATGCATTCACCCGGCGAACTTCGATGTCCACTTCTTCTCCCGGTTTGAGCCCAAGAGAGGCGGGCAGCCGCACGGCTACGGAGTTCCCATCCTTGATCACTCTGGCCCGGATGGGAGCGGATGCGGGAGTGGGCGCCGGGTTGGGATGAATCATCGTCTGCCTCCTTCTTCAAGTGTGGTTACCCATGTAGCCACAGGCAAGGGGCAAAGCATTAGTTTTAATCCACGAGGTCCATCCGGCTTTTGCTATGGGATGACCAACTTGTAAATGTTGCCCTGGTCATCCCTGGCGACCCCCCGCGTGGGCCATGGCACGGAACTGTTGAATTCGATCTGGATATTGGTTCCCTTTGAGCCCTTAAGGGTTGCCCGGGCATGAATCAAGGAGCCGAGAACGGTGGCCTGGTAGTACCCATCACCATAGACAGCGTCCCAGGCTGAAACGATGTCCGTGGCACGCAGGTCGGCAAGGGCATTGGGGTCGCTGTTGATGTAGGGTTGGCGTGTCCACTGGCCTTGGAATGATTCCCCCCCTGGCAGCACAAAGGATATATCTCCCTGGGTGACCCCTGCGAAGCGTTCTGTGGAGTCATGGCCGACCGTCGCCGGTATGACCGGAATGGGTTTCCGGGTCGAAAGGGGACCCTGGACAGGGAACAGATAGGACGTGGTGTAGGCCAGAGGGGGCGTGCACCCTGTGAACAGGATGGTGCCCAGAACCGCCCATCGCCGGATGCGGGTCATAACGTCTCCCATGTGTTTGTATCTTTTCAAGGGACCGTTTCCATCGGGGTTTGGTTGAGCCTCTTGCTCCGCCATTCCTGTCGTACCGCCGGCTCCAGCCAAACGCCGGCGGTTCAGCTCCCGTCCCGGAGGGGGGCGGAGCTGTGGCATTCTGGACCTGGAGTCCTCCAATGCCCGTGTTCCATCCCCACCAGCCGCAAATCCCGGCCCATCTTAAAGGTGAGCTTAAAGTCCTGGATGCTTTCCGTGTCCTGCCCCCTGGAACCCGGGTCTTCGTGCGCGTCCGGTTGCCGGATCCCGAGGGCCCGGGGGACCAGGACCTGGATTTCCTGGTGGCTGACCCTGATCTGGGGATCGTGATCGTTCACGTGCTGGCGGACGGGGTGGAACGCCGCGCGGGACACTGGGTGGGGCGAACCGCGGCCGGGCAGTACCAACCGGTGGCCGTAAGCCCCGCCGAAACCCTCCAGGCCCAGGAGAACGCCCTTTTCAAGTTCCTGAAGGGCGTGGACCTCGCCTTCATCCCCAGGATCACCCAGGTCCTGGCCCTGCCTTCGCTTGCCCTGGAACCGGGGCGGGCCCTGGGGCCGAGCCTGCCCGCCTGCCGACTCCTCACGGAGGACAAGCTGAGAAACCCGTACATCTCCCTGCGCCTGGCGGTGACGGGAGGCAAACCGTGGACCGAATGGAGCCTGAAATCGATTGCCAGCCAGTTCGCCATTAACGGGGAAACCATGGAGCGGATTGCGGGTGCGTTGGGCAGGGTCTCGTTGGCCTGACGATTGAAGGTGCGACCGACTTGCCGGGAAGTCAGGAACGGCACGGTTCCGCGGCTTCAGGCCAGCGCCGCCATCACCCGCCCGATCCCTTCCCGGAACCGTTCCGGCTCCGGCAGCAGGCTGAGCACCAGATAGCCGTCCCCGGGCAGGTCGAAGAAATGTTCGGGTGCATGTAGATGCCGACATCCAGGTCAGGATCGGCGGAATATCCCTGCCAGCGTGGGGAACGAGAGGACGCTGACTCGGTGATCTGGTGCCAGAACGGATCATCCCCGCCTGCGCGGGGAACGGTGGGGTCTACGCCGAAATGCTCAAGAATGCCCTGGGTCATCCCCGCCTGCGCGGGGAACGGGAGGTCCATGAACTGGCGAAGCTCATCCATGCCGGGTCATCCCCGCCTGCGCGGGGAACGGACGGATCGGACCGTTGAAACCCGGCTGGTGATCGGGTCATCCCCGCCTGCGCGGGGAACGGGCCCTCAAGTCCACCCTCGGATCCGCGAGCCTCGGGTCATCCCCGCCTGCGCGGGGAACGGTGTCCCACATATATTCCTGAATCATCGGCTAACGGGTCATCCCCGCCTGCGCGGGGAACGGGCCCCTTTGATATCGAGCATGGATTGTTCGAACGGGTCATCCCCGCCTGCGCGGGGAACGGACCCACGCTCCAATTCCGAGCCGGATATCGGCCGGGTCATCCCCGCCTGCGCGGGGAACGGCAGCCTTGGGGATCGTCTTGCTCATTTCGTGCCGGGTCATCCCCGCCTGCGCGGGGAACGGTGACTTCGATCACAATTGCCGGAGCGATTCTCCGGGTCATCCCCGCCTGCGCGGGGAACGGCTGACCTTCGAAGGCGACGAGGCCGCGACCGACGGGTCATCCCCGCCTGCGCGGGGAACGGCACCCAGCAGACGCGCAGGGAGTGCCCATGACCGGGTCATCCCCGCCTGTGCCCGGCGTCAATCATTTCTCCCACCCGCGACATTCATTTCTACCCACTTGAGGGGCGAGGCGCAGCCGATGCCTTTCTGATATCAGCCACTTGAATTCAACGACATTCATCTAAAAGAAATTTGCTGCTGCTCGGCCTTTGGCGATGGCCCCTGTGGGAAACGCGCCAGCGTTTTCCAGCCAGCGGCCGAGGGAGGCGGGTTTCCTGTGGGAAGGGGGCGCAGCCCGCTTTCCATAGGAAATCCGCGCCCGAGCAGGGGCCGGCGCCGGGGGGGTCTGGGGGGGGACCCTATGTGGATTCCTTGCCCTTTGGCATCCGAGCCTTGGCCGCCTCCATGCGGAAGCTGTCACCGCTTAGTTCCAGGATCACGCAGTGGTGGACCAGGCGATCGATCGCGGCCGCAGTGGTCATGGGGTCCTTGAAAATCTTGTCCCACTGGGAGAACACCAAGTTGCTGCTGATCATCACGCTGCGCCGCTCATACCGCTCAGCCAGGAAGGTGAACAGGACCTCCATTTCCTCCCGGTCCTGCTGCACGTAGGCGAGGTCATCCAGGATGATCGCGTCGAAGCCATAGAGCCGGCGCAGCTCCGCGTCCAGCTTGAGATCCCGCTTGGCAACCAGCAGGCGCTGGACCAGCTTGAAGGTCGGGATGAACAGGACGCTGCGCCCCTGGTTGACCAGTTCGTGGCCGATCGCGCACAGCAGGTGGGTCTTGCCGCGGCCCGGCAATCCGAAGGCCAGGACGTTCTCCGCCCGCTCCACGAACCCGCCCTCGCACAGGGCGGGGATCTGCCGGCGCACCGCCGCCGGCAGGCGCTCCTGATCCAGCATGGCCAGGGTCTTGTCCGGCAGGAGGCCGGACTGTCTTCGGAGTCGCTCGATCTTGCGCCACTGGCGCTCTTGAAGTTCCATTTCCGATAGATGCTGCAAATAGCCCTGATAGGTCCAACCTTCCTTCACCGCCTTGTCGGCCATCTCCTCGTGATGGTCAACGAAGGCGGGGAGCTTGAGCTGTCGCAGCAGGGGGGGCAGGCTCTGGCTCATGACACCCCCAGAAGGCGGTCGTAGCCGTCCAGGGATGGCTCCAGGGCCTGGACCGCTGGAGGTTCAGCCGGTTCCTTGGGGCCCTCCGCCAGAGCCTGCACAGCCTCGAACCGGGGCAGGTTCCTGGACTCCAGGAAGCTTCTCAGGATTCCCTCGACCCCCGATTCCAGGGTCTGGGCGGCCAGATGGAGGATCTGGAGATATTCACGATCCGCCTTCCAGCCCTCCAGTTCCTGGCTCAGGGCATCGTAGGCGAGCCGGAAGGTCAGCGTGGGGAACATCTCCTCCCGGTAGCGGAACCGGGCAAAGGCGCCGGGCTTCTGCACCAGGGACCAGATCACGTGCCGGTAGTCGATCCGCGCCCGGGCATGCCCCGTCAGCCGGGGCGTTTCCAGTTGCAGGAAGCCGCGGTGGTAGACCATCACCCGGTCTTCGAACACCCGCACCCGGACCTTTTCTCCACGCAACCGGGAGGGCACCGAGTAGGCGTTCTGCTTGACCCGCACCGTGCTCCAATCCGTGACGGTGGCGTCGATCTCCTGGTAGTCCGGATAGGGGATCGCCTCTAGGAGGGCCATCTGCGCCCATTCCTCCGCGAACTTCCCGACCCGCAGCCGGTTGGCGCGTTCCGCCACGCCCTGCAGCCAGTCCTCCAGGGCCTCGATGCTCTCGAAATCCCGGTTCCCGCGCAGGATCAGGTGCTGGCGGGCACGCCGTTTGAAGGCGCCATTGGCCGCCTCGATGTCGCCATTCTGCTCCTTGGCGCCGACTTCAGTGGTGCGCGGAGTCATGCCCAGGTGCGCCATGAACGCCAGGTAGTCGACGTTGAATTCACGATGATCCGGGCCCACCTGGTGGGTGGCCGAGGTGGAGTTGTCGGTCTGATGGAACCGCGTCCTGCGCCCCAGTCGGAACAGCGCGGATTGCACCCCGCGCTTGATGGCGAGCATCGACTCCGAGCGGCAGACCGTGACCCACTCCCAGTTCGAGTAGGGGAGCACCGAGTGACAGATGAGGTGGGGGAAGGCCTCGCCCTGGATGGTCACCTCCAGTTCGGTGCCCCAGGTGAAGTCCGTCTGCATCGCCTCACCGGGGACATGGGCCTGGGGGAAGAACAACTCCTTCTCGGGTCCCTCCAGGGCCCGCCAGTCCTTGATCCGCCGCTGCAGGGTGCGCAGTTCATGCCCCTGATAAACCCCTGGGCGCTGCTCCATCAGGTGCTCGAACAGGGACTTGGCCTCCAGTTCCGGGGCGGCCTTCAGGAAATCAACGATCCCAGGCCAGTCCTCGACAAAAGCGTCGGGCCGGTTTCGCCAACGCTTCTGGGGTTTAACCTCGGAGGGCAGACGGAACGCTTTCAAATACTTGCGGGCTGTCTTCCGGTCCATCCACGAGCACGCCGCCGCCCGGCCAATTTGGCCATGTTTGCTAAATTCAGTCATGAGTTTCCTCACCTGGACGTCTGTGACCATCACCGCACCTCATACCAGACGTGCGGGCATGGGTCAGTTCCTCACCATCATCCCGAATGGGGCGTCATGAACGACGCGGTGGGGAAAACTGATTGTCGGTGGGCACACGGCGCCGTTGATGGCCAGAAGTTTGCCATGGGCCGGATCGTCGCCACGTTGGGCTGACGGAATTTTCGAGGGTTTGCACTTACGACCCCAGCTTCACCCTTAATCCTTTCTGGGGGGTAGCTGGGCCATGATCGGGCAGTGCTCACCCCCCGGAACCCCAAGAGGGAAAGCCCCCGAAACCTATGGTTTCGGGGGCTTTTTGTTGGTGGCTGGATGCGGACTCGAACCGCAGACCTAGGGATTATGAGACCCTCGCTCTAACCACCTGAGCTACCCAGCCGGAACAGCTAGTCTAACTAGTTCGAGCCTGAAGGTCCACGATGGATTTCGCCGGAGCGAGAACT
>JARLGP010000257.1 GCA_031292735.1 Holophaga sp. | reverse complement strand
GCCGCCGGCTGGGCTGGCAGACCCTGGTCTGGACCGGGCTGGTGGCCGTGCTGCTGTTCCTCATGGGGCTGCGGGACCACACCCTCTGGGACTACCACGAGCCGTACGTGGGCGGGATCATCCGGGAGATGGCCAGCAGCGGCAACTGGGTGGTGCCCACCCTGAACGGCCAGCCGTACCTGGAGAAGCCCCCGCTGTTCTATGCCATGGGCGCCTTCTGCTGCCGCCTGTTCCAGAGCTACCATCCGTGGGTGCTGCGGCTGCCCTCGGCGCTGCTGGCCATGGCCACGGTGGTGTGGGCGTCGTTCCTGGGCTGGCGGCTCAGCTCGGCCCGGGCCGCGGCCTGGGCCGGGTTCATGGTGGCCACCACCGACATTTTCTTCGAGGTGGGGCACATGGCGGTGGTGGACATGACCCTCACCGCCACCGTGTCGTTCGCCCTGGGGCTGGCCTTCCTGGCCATCGTGGAACGGCCCTGCCGGGACCGCTGGGTGCCGCTGTGCTGGGTGGCGCTGGCCTTCACCTTCCTGGCCAAGGGGGTGTTCGGCCCGGTGCTGGTGGTGCTGCCGCTGGGGCTGGTGCTCGCCCTGCGCCGGGACCGGGCCCTGGCCGCCGGCTTCCTCCGGCCCAACTGGGGCATGGCCGCGGCCCTGGCGCTGTTCCTGGCCTGGGTGGTGCCGCTGGCCTTCATGGGCGGCCGGGAATACCTGGTGGAGGTGTTCGTGCGCAACACCGCCGGGCGGTTCTTCGCCGATCCCAGCCTGGTGCCGCGCACCGGGCGCCTGGGGGAGCACGTGGAGCCGTTCTACTTCTACCTGCTGCGCACCCCGGCGGGGCTGCTGCCCTGGGCCGCGGTGTGGATCGGCGGGCTGGTGGCGGCCTTCCCGCACCTGCGCGGCGGGGCCATGGATCCGCGCAGGACCTTCCTGCCGGTGGTGTTCGTGCTGGACCTGGCGCTGCTCACCCTGTCCGCGGGCAAGCGCATGGTCTACATCCTGCCGGTGCTGCCCATCACCCTGGTGCACGCCGCCATCTGGCTGGATCTGCAGATGCCCAAGGGCCGGGCCCGGGCCGGGACCGGGGTGCTGTGGGTGCTGGGGCTGACGGTGGCGCTGGTGGGGGTTCTCGGCGCCGGCCTGCCCTGGGTGGTGGCGGCCCAGGCGGGAATGCACCGGGGGCTCGCCCTGCTGCTCAGCGGGGCTTCGGCGGGACTGAGCGCGGTGGCGGTGCTCCTGGTGCGGCAGCGGCGCCTGCCCCGGGCGCTGGACGCGGCCATGATCCAGTGGACCGCCTTCCTGGTGCTCTTCGTGGCGGCGGCGGTGCCGGCCATGGACCGGGAGTGGCGGCACATCCTGGAGCCGTACCGGATCGCCCGCGGACTGGAACGGCAGGGCGCCAGGGTCTACCAGGGCCGGCTCACCGAGACCCAGTTGGGCTACGCCAGCCTGGAGCTGCGTCAAGTGCTGCCGCCGGTGGCCACCCCGCAGGCGGTGCGGGCGGCGCTGGAGTCCCCGGGGCCGGTGGCCCTGCTCCTGGAACCCACCCTCTACTGGCGCCAGGAGCTTGAGCCGCAAGGCCTGCCCGGGCTGGAGGTGCCGCTGGAGGCCGCCCGCTTCAAGGAGATCTGGTTCCGCACCCCGGTCCTGCTGCTGAACGGCCCGGCCTGGAAGTTGCACCAGCCATGATGAAGACCCTGCCCCTGGTCCTGGCGGTGCTGGCGGCCCAGCCCCAGCCGGGCTTCCACCGGTCCCTGGCCGACGGGCTGGAGGCCATGGACCGGGGCCGTTGGCGGGTGGCCATCGCCGCTCTCGAGCGGGCGGTGCAGCTCCGCCCGAAGCCGGCGGCCGAGATCCGGCTGCACGGCAGGCCCCCGCAGCCATACTGCCCCTACAGCCTGCTGGCCCGCTGCCACCTGGAGCTGGGCGAGACGGCGGCCGCCGCGGCGCTGCTCAAGGTGGCGGAAACCCAGGGGGAACCGGCCTCGGCGCGGGAACCGGTGGCCCGGCGCCTGCCCGGCCCGGCCAAGCCGGCTCCCGAGCCCCGGGAAGAGATCCCGCCCCTGCCGCGGGCCTTCTGGATCGCGGCGGGATGCGGGCTGGTGGGGCTGGCGGCGGGCCTGGTGTGGAACCGGCGCCGCAAGGGCGGCGGCGTCCCGGCCCGGCCGGGCACCGTGGGCCCCTACCGCATCCTGCGCACCCTGGGCCATGGCGGCTTCGCCACCACCTACCTGGCGCGGCATACCGGAACCGGCCGGGAGGTGGCGCTCAAGGTGCCGCATGCCCACCGCCTGGATGATCCGGAGTTCCGCCGCCGGTTCAGCCAGGAGGCGCGGCTGGGGGCGCTGCTGGACCACCCGCACCTGGCGCCGGTGGTGGACCCCGGCGCCGAGGACGAACCGGGCTGGATCGCCCTGGAGTATGTGCCCGGTCCCACCCTGGAGGCCTGCCTGCGGGAGCGGGGCCGCCTGTCCCTGGCCGAGGCGCTGGGGGTGGCCCTGGGCGTGGCCGAGGCCATGGCCTACGCCCATGCCAAGGGCGTGGTGCACCGGGACCTGAAGCCGGCCAACATCATCCTGGGCGGGCAGGGGCCCAAGGTGCTGGATCTGGGCATCGCCCGGCAGCTGGACGGGACCGGCCACACCACCACCGGAACCTTCCTGGGCTCCCCGGTCTACGCCGCGCCCGAGGCCCAGGAGCTGGCCCAGGCGGGCCCGGCGGCGGACCGCTACAGCCTGGGCGTCATCCTGTTCGAGATGCTGGCCGGGCGGCCGCCCTTCCAGGGGCAGACGCCGCTGGCCCTCCTGGACCAGCACCGGTCGGCGCCGGCGCCGAACCTGGCGGCCCTGAGGGACCTGCCGGCCGGCCTGGTCCAGCTGGTGGGGCGGCTGCTGCACAAGGAGCCCGAGCGCAGGCCGGGCGACGGCGAACTGGTGGCCCAGCTCAGGCGCTGGGGCACCCCTCAGAACACCCGCAGGAAGGCCACATAACCGTTCACCGAACGCACCCCGGGCAGGTCGCTCAGCAGGCCCACGCCCAGGTCCAGGCGCACCGTGGTGAACACCCAGAACCCCGGCAGGTCGCCGGCGGCGCCCAGCCCGGCGAAGTCCCGGGTGCGCTGGTCGTCCAGGGTGCGGAACCGCGCGTAGTCCAGGGAGAAGGTGAGCCGGAGGTTCGGGCTGGAGGGCAGCACCACCCCGGCCTTGGCGTAGTTCAGCCGGTCGGCGGTGACGGCGTTGCTGCGGATGCCGGCGATCTTCACGTCGCCGCTGACCCCGCCGATGCTCAGGGGCTCGAAGCGGTCGAAGTTCCGGCCGGCGGCCCAGCCGGTCTCCCCGTGCAGCCAGGCGCCGCTGCCCAGGTGGTAGTCGTACCCGGCGGAGGCGCCCCAGCGCTGGTAGCGGCCCTGGTCCGGCACCGCCTGGAGCGCGCCGGGCAGCCCGTAGTCCCCCTCGGGGCGCTGGCCCCGGCCGTAGTAGCCGGCCAGCTGCAGGCCCGAGTGCTGCCAGGACAGCCCACCCCGGGCTTCGCGGGTGAGGCCCGAGGGCGGCAGCAGGAAGCCGGGGCTGCGGTATTCGGTCTGCTGGGGCAGGGAGAACACGTTCTCCTGGAACCGGGCCGAGCCCTGGAAGCGGAACCCGGCGCCCAGGTCGCGGCCCAGGGTGAGGTTCAGGGTGGCGAACTTCCGGCCCACGCCCTGCTGGTCCTGCAGCCGGCCGTTGATGATCGGCCGCTCGGTGGTGGCCAGGAACAGGGAGGTGGTGTCGGCGACGAAATCGAACCCGCCCAGGGCGTGGGGCACCGTGACCTGCACCTGGTTGAACAGGATGGCGGTGAGCGCGTTGATCTGGACGCCCCGGTTGAAGGCGTTGAAGTCGAAGTAGGCCAGCCCGGCCAGGGGGGCCACCGGGGGCGACAGGCTGGGATCCACCAGGACCACGGCGGCCAGGGCCCGGCCGGAGCTCTTGACCCGCTCCTCCACCTTCCGGGTCCCGTCCGCCTGCTTGTTGAAGTAGCGGGTGCCGTCCAGGGTCTGCCGCATCATGGTGGCGTCGGAGTTCCGGGCCGACTGCCGGGCCGTTTCGAAGTCCGGGTCGTTGTTGCGGAAATCCGAGTAGGCCAGGGTCCGCTGCACCTGGGTCACCGTGCCGCCCACCAGCCAGCGCTCGACGCTCTGGGCCTTCACCAGGCGCCAGGTGCCGGCCCCGGCGTCGCCGTAGCTGAGCACCCGCCGCTCGGACTTGACCATGTCCGGCAGCCCCGCCCGGGAGCTGCGCTCCTCCAGGATCCGGCCGTCGGCCTCGTCCACCAGCAGGTCGCCGGCGAACAGCAGGGCATCCCCGTCCACCGGCTGGAACCGGATCCGCCGGCGCCCGGTTCCCGCCGCGCCGCCGTCCTGGTAGCGGTAGCGCTCGGTGAGGTTGAGGGCGGCCGGCGCGGCCAGGCTGGTCCGGCTTTCCACGATGGGCAGCTGCAGTCCGGCCTTCAGGTTGGCCTTCACCCCGTTGACCAGCACCTCCTCCTGGAGGGTCTCCTCGGACTCCCCGGCCGCCTCGAAGAAGCGGAACCGGAAGCCCAGGTCCACCCCGGAGCCCTGGTCCCCCTGCAGGTGCAGGTCCACCGCCAGCCGCCCCTGGCGGTTGCGGGACTTGATCCGGTCGGCCAGCTGGGTGGCCCGCACCCGGGCCATCAGGGCGCCCACGTCGTAGACGCTGTCGGTGGTGACGCTCACTTCGTGCCGCTCCGCGGGCGGCTCCGCCGGGAGCCAGGCATTCTCCTGGAACTGCCAGCGGCGGGCCTCCCGGGTGTGCGGCCGGCGCAGGGTGAGATCGCCCAGACCGCCCTCCACCTCGGTGAAGCCTTCGGGCAGCAGGGCCGCCAACTGGGCCGACGCCCCCCCGGGCGGCACCACGACCCGCCCCCCGTCGCCCATGAGCTCGGAAAGCAGCGGCCCGGGGTCGGCCGGCAGCCACAGGGTCCAGGGCCGGCCGGGGAACTGGTTCTGGGCCTCCATGAGCCGGTCCCGCCACAGCGCTGGATCGGCGCCCAGGTCCTCGGGCAGGAGGGCCCCGCCCTGGACCGCGCCCCAGGCGGATTCATCCCACATGGGCGCAGCCTGGGGCTCGAAGCCCAGGTACAGGGTGACCGCCGGGTCCTGGGCCTTCAGCGCCTGGCTGGCGGCCAGCAGCATCGGCAGCCGCCCGGGGCCGGCCGGCAGCAGGAGGCGCACCGCGCCGGCGCCCAGGACCGGGGCCACCCTGGCCGACCAGGCCTGGTGCACGGCCTCCACCTGGGCCGGGTCGCGGGCGTCCCTGGGCACCCAGTCCGCCGCGGCCGCCTGGCGCAGGTCGAGCGGCCGGGGCGGCTGGGTGGCAATCTGGAGCGGGACCTGGGCAGGCAGCGCCAGGGACAGGCAGAGGACAAGGGCAGCTCGAAGCAAAAAACCTCCACCGGGCGGAGTGCAGGCCCCCAGTCTATCGTTTTGCTTTCCTTTTTAGCGGATATCCTTACCTTTGTCCTGGAAGAATAGCATGCGATACACCGTGAAATTTACAACCGTCGCCGGGGAGATCCTTACCCGGGATTTCGAGGGGCACTCCATTCCCGAAGTGCGGGACCGGGTCATGGCCGAAGGCCACTTCCCCATGGAGGTGAAGCGCTCCGGGGCGGCGTTCCGGCGCCAGCGGGCCATCTCGGCCGCCTCGCTGATCCTGTTCAACCAGGAGCTGCTGGCCCTGCTCAAGGCCGGCATCCCCCTGCTGCAGTCCCTGGAACTCCTGGTGGGCCACGGGAAGGACCCGCTGCTGCGCAACTCCCTGGACCGGGTGGTGGAACTGCTGAAGGAAGGCATGTCCTTTTCCGAGGCCCTGGAGCAGGTGGGCAGTTTCCCGGCGGTCTACCGGGCCAACGTGGTGGCCGGCGAACGCAGCGGCACCCTGCCGGAGGTGATCGGCCGCTGGCTGGCGTTCCAGTCCTTCGCCCAGAACAGCCGCCGGCGCATCATCGAGGCCCTGGTCTACCCCATGTTCCTGGTGGTGGTGATGATCATCGCCCTGGCGGTGATCTTCAACGTGGTGCTGCCCCGGTTCTCGGAGATCTACTCGGGCAGCGGCATCGAGATGCCGGCGGCCACTTCGGTCCTGCTGGCCATGGGCGAGTTCGTGCGCAAGACCATCTACTTCCAGGCCGTCGGCCTGGTGGTGCTGGGCTTCTTCCTGCGCTGGATGTTCACCACCGAGGCGGGCAAGCGCATCTGGGAGCAGTGCATCCTGGTCGTCCCGCGCATGGGCACCCTGTACCGGATGTACCACTCCTCCGTGTTCACCCGCACCCTGGGGGTGCTGCTGGCCGGGGGCATGCCGGTGCTGCAGGCGCTGGAGGTGATCCAGCGCACCACCCCCAGCGAGCGCATGCGCCTGCGGCTGCTGACGGTCACCGAGCTGGTGCGGGCGGGGTCCTCCCTGCACCTGGCCCTGGACCAGTCCAAGCTGCTGGATCCCCTGGCGGTGGAGATGACCCGGGTGGGCGAGCAGTCCTCGGCCCTGCCGGACATGCTCAACCACGTGGCCGACTTCTTCGACCAGGAAGTGGAGAAGGCCACCACCGCCGTCACCACCCTCATCGGCCCGATCCTGATCCTGGTCATGGGCGTGATGGTCATGGGCCTGCTGCTGGCGGTCTATGTGCCGTTGTTCAACGCGGGCAGCATGGTGCGGTAGCGGGCCGTCCTGGCGGGCCTTGCTGCCCTGGCGTGCTAGCGGTAGTGCACCTTCAGCCACTTGTTGGGATCCTGGGGCTGGGTCAGGTGGCGGATCTCGAAGCCCAGCCGGGGCCCGTCCACGGTGAGGCCCATGGCGCCCAGCGACTCGCCCTGCCGGAGGATCTGCCCCTTGGCCACGGCCACCGCCTCCAGGTGGGTGTACAGGCTGAAGTAGCCGCCGCCGTGATCGAGGATCACCATCGGGCCGTAGCTCTGGTACAGATCCGCGAACACCACCTTGCCGTCGGCCACCGCCTGCACCGGGGCGCCCTGCTGGCCGGCGATGAGCAGGCCGCTCTGCATGGTCTTGGTGCGGAACAGGGGCTGCACGTGCTCGCCGAACGGCTGGGCCAGGGTGCCGGGGGTGGGCTGGGGCAGCTCGCCGTGCAGGGCGGCGAAGGTGTTGGTCGTCTCGAACGGATCGCTCCGGGGCTTGCCCAGCAGCTGGGCCAGCATGCGCTCCAGTTGCAGCGCCTCCTCGGCCAGCTCGGCCTGGACTTCCTTCTGCCGGCTTTCATCCTGCCGGAGGCCGTCCAGGAACTGCTGCAGGCGCTGCTCGTGCAGCTGGAGGCTGCCCTGGGTATGGTTGGACAGCTGCTCTTCCAGCGCCAGGTGCTGCAGGGCCGCCTGCAGCTCATGCTCGCGCTTGGCCAGGTCGTCCTGCAGGCTCTGGATCAGGTCCAGCCGCTTGCGCTCCTGGTTCCGCAGGTACACCTGGTAGCGGCCCTCCACCACGTAGGACTCGAAGCTGGACAGGCCGGACAGGAAGGTCAGGTCGCCCAGCGGCCCCTTGGCCTGCATCCAGCGCACCTGCTTGCGCAGTTCCGAGCGCAGCGCGACGATGTCGCGCATGATCTGGTCCTTCCGGGCGGTGATGTCGTTCACCTCGGCCTGGGCCTGGTCGCGCTTCAGCCGGGCGGTTTCCGCCTGGGCGCGCATGCGGTCCGCATCCAGCAGGGTGGCCTGCAGTTCCACCAGGACCCCCTTGCGGCGCTTCTTCAGGGCCTCCAGCTGCACCTCCACGGTGCCCAGCCGGGCCTGCACCTCGGCCAGCCGGTGCTTGAGCTGGGCCGAGTCGGTCCGGGCCGGGGCGGGCGGCTGGGCCAGAAGGCCCAGGCAGGCCCCCAGCAGAAGGAGCCGGACACCTTTCAAGCCCGGCTCCGCTTGGCGGCCTTGGCCGGGAGCAGGAGCAGCAGGGCGGCCAGGACCAGCGGGACGCCCAGGCTCAGGGGCAGGGCAGTCCAGGCCAGGGGGTCCGAAGGCAGCTGGCCGCTGGGCAGGGACTTGCCCAGCAGGGCCATGCCCTTGACGATCGCCTTGGGCACGTCCAGGTCGCCCAGGAACTCGCCGCCCCAGGCCATGATCCGACCCACCTCGTTGAGCCCGTAGGCCATCAGCACGGCCAGGCCGCGGTTGGACTTCAGCAGCAGGCCCAGGGCGGCCGCCCACAGCAGCATCTGCAGGCCGAGGATCACCGCGTTCAGGTCGGCCAGCATGATCGAGGGCGCGAAGGGATTGCCCAGCAGCCGGAAGCTGGCGGCCAGCACCGGCAGCAGCGCCACCTGGCCCAGGAACAGCCCGTGGACGAAGCCCAACGCGGTGCCCACCAGCAGCCCGCGATAGCGCTCGGCGCGGCTCCCCGACGCCAGCCACTCGCCCAGGGGGATGAAGCCGCCCAGCAGGATCACCGCCGGCACCACGCTGTAGACGATCCGGGCCAGGTTCTGGATGACGTAGGGCTTGGGGTCCTCGAAGCCCAGGGGGATTCCGGCGCCGCACACCATGAGCTGGGTGCCGCCCTCGCCGAAGCCCTGGACGCTGGCCAGCACCAGTCCGGCCAGCAGCAGGCAGACGCCGGCCCAGACCATGCGCAGTCTTGAACTCCCGAATCGATCCATAGGTCACTCCCCCAAGCACGCTTAGAGTTTAAGCTGAAACCTGTTCGGGGCGGGTCCCGCGGCGGCATCTGACATGAAGCTCATCATCTGGGATTTTGACGGGACCCTGGCCGATACCCGGCCGATCATCGAGGCGGGTATGGACCACGCCCTCCAGGTCCTGGGCCTGGACCCCGGCCTGAAGGCCGAATGGCTGAAGTGCGTGGGGCTGCCGGTGGAGGAGGGCATCCGGCGCACCTTCGGCGGGCTGGGCCTCAGCCTGGACCAGGTGACCAAGGCCTACCGGACCTTCCGGCACACCGAGCACGACCACCTGCTCAAGGGCTTCCAGGGCATGGGCGAGCTGCTGGCCGAGCTCAGGCAGGCCGGCATCCCCATGGCCATCGCCTCCTCCAAGCGCGGGGAAGCGCTCCGGCGGCAGTTGAAGGTGCTGGGCTGGGAGGGCTATTTCGACCCCCTGGTGACCCCCGACGAGGTCCAGGTGGCCAAGCCCGATCCGGAAAGCCTGCTTCTCTGCCTGAAGATCCATGGCCTGCAGCCCGGGGACGCGGTGATGGTGGGCGATACCCCCTACGACCTGGACATGGCCCGGCGGGCCGGGGTGCCCAGCATCGCGGTGGGCCACGGCTTCTCCAACGAGGAAGCCATGGCCGGCTACAACCCCATCGCCTTCGCCCCCGACACCGCCGCCCTGCGCGACATCCTCCTGGCCTGGAGCCGGCCGTGAGCCTCACCCACCTGGATCCCGAAGGCCGTCCCCGGATGGTGGACGTTTCCGGCAAGGCGGTCACCCGTCGCCGGGCGGTGGCGGCCGGCTACCTGGCCCTGTGCGAGGAGTGCGCCGCCGCCCTGGAGGCGGGCGGCGGCCCCAAGGGCGACCCCTGGACCACCGCCCGGATCGGCGCCATCGGCGGCGCCAAGCGCGCCGGGGACCTGATCCCGCTGGCCCATCCCCTGGCCCTGGACGCGGTCACCGTGGACCAGCACTGGGATGCCGCCGGGCGCCGGGCCTGGCTGAGGGTGGAGGTGTCGGTGGAGGGCCGGACCGGGGTGGAGATGGAAGCCCTCGCCGGGGTCAGCCTGGGCCTCCTGGTGCTCTACGACATGCTGAAGGCGGTCAGCCACCGGATGCAGATCGGCCCGGTCCGTTTATTGTTAAAAGAAGGTGGAAAACGAGGTTATGTATCCGAGGATTGGGAAGATTGCCCTTGGAAATAATTCGCTGCGCCCCCTGAACTGCATTTCTATTTGATCCTTCAACGGTTCTTGGGATAGGATCATGGATCTTGTCGTATCCACCATGGGGAATGCCCCAGGAGGTTGTTTAGACATCCATAACCCATTCGATTTTCCGCATGAGGAGAACCCATGCGCACTACCTTATTAGCATTGGCCATCGTCATCTCCGGAATGTCTGGAAATCTTCAGGCCTCCCACCGTCCCCGTCCCGCCGTTCATAAGGCCGCCATCCACAAGGTCCGCCGAGGCGAGTCCGCCGCGCGGATCGCCCGGGACAGCGGCCTTTCCGTGAAGGAACTGGAGGCGCTCAATCCCAAGGTCAACCTCACCCGGTTGGCCGTCGGCACCCCGCTCCGGGTGGCCGAGGAAAAGCGGGCCGCCCTGCCCCTGAAGCCGGCGGTCCTGCCCCTGAAGCCGGCCGCCCCGGCCCCGGCCCTGGCCCGGGTCCATTCCCCCTCAGCCGCCCACCCGGTGGCGCCCCTGCCGGGAACCCCGGCCCTGGGGCCCGCCTCGCTGGTGCATCTGGAACGCATCCTGCCCGCCGAAGGCCTGGCCCCCGCGCCGGCCGGGAAGGGCAACCCCAACCGGAGCTTCGCCGAGCCCGGGTCCGTCGCCATGCCATCCCTGGCCGGCATGCGCCAGGTGCTGCCCAAGGCGCCGATCCAGGCCCTTCCCGAAGAGGATGAGCCGGATGAAGTGATCCAGGTGCCGTCGGCCACCGCCGACTCCACCGAATTCACCCCCGCCGACCGGAGCAACCTCGACCTGCTTTGGCCGGTGGAGACCCGCACCATCAGTTCCGCCTGGGGCCCGAGGGTGCGCACCCGGGTGGTGCAGATCAAGACCCGCAGACGCAGCCGACGGGTCACCCGGCGCTTCATGGGCAGCCACAAGGGGGTCGACCTCAGCGCGCCCATGGGCACCGACATCTTCGCCGCCATGGATGGCCAGGTGGTGGCCTCCGGGCACCAGAAGGAGTACGGCAACTTCGTGGCGGTGGACCACGGCAGCGGTGTGGTGACCCTCTATGCCCACTGCAACCGGAACTTCGTGGAGGTGGGCGAGATCGTCCGCCGGGGCCAGAAGATCGCCGAAGTGGGCCGCACCGGCAATGCCACCGGGCCGCACCTGCACTTCGAACTGCGGCTGGGCGGCGTGCCCCAGAATCCGCTGCCCAAGATGAATGACATGGAAGAGATCCCCGCCGACATGATGGCCCAGAACCAGGTGGCCATCCCTCCCGCCTCCAGTCGCTGACCGGCGGCCAATACCGGGGCCGCAAACCGGCGGAGGCGTGATAGGCTAGGCCTTTCGCGGGTTTTTGAGGTGAGCATGGTATTCCCATCCTGGCTGCGCTCCTGCGCAGTGATGATTCTCATGGCGGGGCTTCTGGGGCTCGCCGGCGGCTGCCACAGCGGGGCGAAGAACCCGTCCGGCACCGTCAGTCTTTCCGGCTACGTGAGCTATACCCGGACCCCGGTG
>JARLGP010000256.1 GCA_031292735.1 Holophaga sp. | reverse complement strand
GAGGTCGCGCATGTTGGAGATCTTCTTCTCGTAGATGAGGATCAGCGGGCTTTCCAGCTCAACCTTCATCTGGTCGGGGTTGGTCACGAAGTACGGGCTCAGGTAGCCGCGGTCGAACTGCATGCCCTCAACCACGGTCATCTCGGTGTCGCGGCCCTTGGCCTCTTCCACCGTGATGACGCCGTCCTTGCCCACCTTGGCCATGGCGTCGGCGATGATGGTGCCGATCTCATGGTCGCCGTTGGCGGAAATGGCACCGACCTGGGCGATGGCCTGGCCTTCCACGGGCTTCTTGATCTCGTCGATGGCGGCGACCACGGCGTCCACGGCCAGGTCGATGCCCTTCTTGATCTCCATGGTGTTGGCGCCGCTCACGACCGCCTTGATGCCTTCCTTGTAGATGGCCCGGGCCAGCACGGTGGCGGTGGTGGTGCCGTCGCCGGCGATGTCGGAGGTCTTGGAGGCCACTTCGCGAACCAGGGCGGCGCCCATGTTCTCGTGCTTGTCCTTGAGCTCGACTTCCTTGGCGACGGTGACGCCGTCCTTGGTCATCAGCGGGGAGCCGAACTTCTTTTCGATCAGGACGTTACGACCTTTGGGGCCGAGCGTTACCTGCACCGCGTCGGCGAGCTTGTTGACGCCGCGCAGAATGGCCTGGCGGGCGTCTTCGGAATAGATGATTGATTTAGCAGCCATGTGTTGCTCCTTGAAATGGGTTCAAAGTCCTGATGGGTTCTAGACGATGGCGAGAATTTCGTCTTCACGGACGATGACGTGGTCGATGCCTTCGATCTTGACTTCGGTGCCGGTGTACTTGCCGATGAGGACCTTGTTGCCCACCTTCACGGACAGCGGAACACGGGTCTTGCCGTCTTCGGCGTACTTGCCCTCGCCCACCGCCACGACCTCAGCCTCCATGGGCTTTTCCTTGGCAGTGTCCGGGATGATGATGCCGCCCTTAACCGTTTCCGCAGGCTCGCTGCGCTTGAGCAGAACGCGATCGTACAGGGGCTTGATGGCCATGTATTACCTCCATGAGTAGTTATGTTCCCGAAGGGGAGCTGTTAGCACTTACTACCAGCGAGTGCTAAGGTAGCCCGGAGCCCCCGGCGTGTCAAGGCAATTTAATAAATTTTAGTGTAAGCAGCTAATATTTTATTACTTTCAACTGTGGCATCTTTTCCTGGTTTTCACCCCCTCCACTCCCGGCCAATGGGGGTAGTCTAAGGAAATGAGTGAACTGTCCGTCCTGATCGAATTGCAATCCGTCCATGACAATCTGCGCACCATCCAGCGGGATTTGTCGGCCTTCCCCCCCGACCTCGCAGCCCTTGACGCCGAGCTCAAGATGCTGGCCAAGAAGCTTGAGGAAACCTCCCGCGGGCTGACCGCCAGCCGGAGCCTTTTCGCCAGCCTGTCCACCGAACTGGGCGGGGCGATGAAGGCCGAGGAAGTGGCCAAGGCTTCCGTGAAAGGCGCGACCCAGAAGATCCAGTACACCGCCGCGATCCGGGAACTGGACGAGCGCCAGCGCCAGAAGAGCGCCGTGGCCCGCCCGGTGAAGGAGGCCGAAGTCCGCATCGACAACCTGGAGCGGCTCGACGTGGAACTGAAGGAGCGCCAGGTGGAGGCCCAGAAGCAGTTCGACGAGCTCAGGGCCGTCTTCCTTTCCGAGCACGGCAACCAGGTGGAGGCCCAGACCCGGCTGATGACGCGCTGCGCCGAGCTGGAAGCGCAGCTGGCTCCCCCCCTGCTGGTGAAATTCAAGCGCCTCCTGGTGATGCGCAACGGTCGCGCCGTGGTCGGCGTGGACAACGGCGCCTGCGGCGGTTGCCGGACCCGGCTGCGCACCCCGGTGGTGGCCAGCCTGCGGGAATCCGAAACCCTGTTCTGCGAATCCTGCCAGCGCATCCTCTACGATCCAGCCAAGCTATGACCGACCTCGCGGAGCGCGTCCAGACCTTGCGCACCCGCATCCGCAGGGCCTGTGAAGCCAGTGACCGGGATCCCCAGCGGATCGAGCTGCTCCCCGTGTCCAAGCGGCAGTCCGTGGCCCTGATCCAGGAAGCCGCGCGGCTCGGCTTCGGCCGGTTCGGCGAGAACTACGTCCAGGAGGGGCTCCAGAAGGCCCAGGAGGCCCCCGCCCTGCAGTTCGTCCTGATCGGCCCGCTGCAGCGCAACAAGGCCAAGCACGCCCTCACCCATTTCCAGGAAATCATGACCGTGGACCGGCCGGAACTGGCCGAACGGCTGCGCCACCTGGCCCAGGAACTCGATCTGGTGCGCGGCGTATGGATCCAGGTGGATCTGTGGGGCGAGGCCACCAAGCTGGGCGGCTGCAGCGCCGCCGACACCGAGGCGGTGTTCCAGGCCCTGGCGGGGGATCCCCGCCTGCCGGTCCGGGGCTTCATGGCCATCCCGCCGCCGGAGGACGCCCAGGCGTTCCCCGCCATGGCGGCATTCCGCAACGCCTGGCAGCAGAAGCTGGGCCAGCCCCTGCGGCTGTCCATGGGCATGAGCGGCGATCTGGAGCGGGCCATCGCGGCCGGAAGCGACCAGGTCCGCATCGGCACCGCCTTTTTCGGCAACCGTTGATCTCATCAAGCAAACCCGGAAATCCCCTGCCATAATTCTGGGAATCGCACAGGTCCTGGACCCGCGCCTTGGGGAGCTTGCATGGGCTTTTGGAAAAACCTGAGCATCCGGAAGAAGCTCAGCTACTCGATCCTGGTGCTCACCACCCTGCTGGCCCTGACCGCCGGCATCACCAGCGGGATCAAGCTGTCCGATGCCCAGACCGGCGCCCTGTGGACCAAGGGCAAGGGCCTCTCCTCAGTGCTGGCGGAGGCGGTGACCTCCTCCTACCTTTCCGACGACCTGGGCACCACCACGGGCGCCACCGAACGGGCCCTGGATTTCATCAAGGGGGATCCCGACGTGAGCCTGGCCGCGGTGGTGTCGGTGGACGTGCCCAACAAGAAGGCCACCGTCAAGTTCACCCGGAAATTCGGCAGCGATGCCCGGCTCGATCCCGCGGCCCTCACCGCCCCCCTGGGCCAGGGCCGCATCCAGTACAAGCAGGACGGCTTCCTGGTGGTGGCCGCGCCCCTGGGCCAGGAGGCCCAGGATCCGGCCCGCACCGCCTACCAGGTGCTGGTGCTGAACGACGCCGCCATCAGCCGGGTGAACCACCGCAACATCCTCATCATGGTGATCCTCGGCCTGGTCATGGTGGGGCTGGGCTACGGCGCCTCCCGGTTCCTGGGCGACACTCTGGTGACGCCCCTGGAGAGCATCCAGAACCGCATGCGCGACATCTCCGAAGGCGAAGGCGACCTCACCGCCCGCCTGGAGGTGGACGGCAGCGACGAGATCGCCCGGCTCTCCCTGCACTTCAACCGGTTCGTGGGCAACATCCAGACCATCGTCCAGCAGGTGGTCTCCATCTCCGGCAACATCGCCTCCGGTTCCCTGCAGATGACCGCAGGCATGGCCGAAATGGCCAGCACCGCCGACGCCATCGCCCGCACCGCCGAGAACCAGAAGTCCAGCGTCAAGCAGGCCAACGACAGCGTGGGCACCATCGCCGGCTCCTCCAAGGTCATCTACGCCAACGTGGCCGATGCCCTGGAGGTGTTCGACCAGGCCAAGGAAGCCGCCGGCAAGGGCGGCTCGGCGGTGGGCGCGGCGGTGAGCGGCATGCAGGTGATCGGCCAGAATTCCCGGCAGATCGGCAACATCCTGAACGTCATCACCGAGATCGCCAACCAGACCAACCTGCTGTCGCTGAACGCGGCCATCGAGGCCGCCAAGGCCGGCGAGCAGGGCAAGGGCTTCGCCGTGGTGGCCGAGGAGGTGCGCAAGCTGGCCGAGCGCAGCGCCCTGGCGGTCAAGGAGATCACCGCCCTGATCAAGACCTCCGGCAGGAGCATCGACGACGGCACCGCCATGGTCAACACCGCGGGCCAGGCCCTGGACAGCATCACCGAAGCGATCCGGGCCAGCGCCGAGCGGATGAACACCATCGGCGGCCAAAGCCAGACCCAGAGCCAGGACACCGGCACCGTGGTATCGGCCATGTCCAGCCTGTCCAGCATCGCCGAAGGCAATGCCGCCGCCACCGAGCAGATGGCCGCCACCCTCCGGGAAACCACCCGCACCGTCAACGAGCTGAGCACCCTGGCCGAGAGCCTCAACAACCTGGTGTCCCGGTTCAAGATCTAGTGAAATGCAGGGAGTAGTTATTCGCTGGCTTCCTTGGAAATGGCCAGCAGAAGCCCCAGCGACGCCAGACTGGCGATGAGGCTGGAACTGCCGTAGCTGATGAACGGCAGCGGGATGCCCTTGTTGGGCGCCAGGCTCAGCACCACGCTGAGGTTCATCAGCGCCTGCACCACCAGCAGCAGGGTGAAGCCCATGGCGCACAGCTTCAGGAAGCTGTCCCGCACCCGCCGGGCCACCCGGTAGCCGCGCCACAGGATGCCCACGAACAGCGCCAGCACGAGCATCGAGCCGACCAGCCCGGCCTCCTCGGCGATCACCGCGTAGATGAAGTCGGTGTGGGCCTCGGGCAGGTAGTTGAGCTTCTGCATGGAGGCGCCGAGGCCCACCCCGAAGATGCCTCCGTTGCCCACGGCGATCAGGCTCTGCAGGGCCTGATGGCCCTTGCCCAGGGGATCGGCCGCCGGGTTCAGGAAGCTCAGCACCCGGGCCCGCCGGTACGGCTCCATCCATACGAAGGCGAAGCCCACCACCCCCAGGATCGGGGTGGCCACCGCGAAGATCCAGCGCGGGGCCCCGCCCAGGAAGGTCACCAGCAGGGCCACGAACAGGATCAGGAAGGAGGTGCCGAAGTCCGGCTCGCGCAGGATCAGCCCCAACGGGATGATCAGGATGGCGAACAGGGCCAGGAGCTTGGGGATGGAATCCTGGCGCTTGACCCAGGCCGACCGGTGCTTGACCATCCACCAGGCGGTGATCAGCACCGACAACGGCTTGAACAGCTCCGAAGGCTGGATGCTGGCCCGGGACAACCGGATCCAGCGGTGGGCGTGGTTCACCGACGGGAACAGGAACACCGCCCCCAGCAGCAGCAGGGAAACCAGGTACAGCACCTGCAACACCCTGGGGTTGTCCCGCAGGGTGTTGAGGTCGGTCTGGCTGAGGGCGAGCATGATCGCCACCCCGATCCCGCCGCCAGCCAGCTGGTTCACCAGGAAGGTGGTGGCGGTGCGCTGGGACTTGAAGGCCGAGGCGGAGAACACCCACACCATGCCCACCGCCATGAGGGTGAGGGCGAAAAACAGGAGCAGGCGATCAATGGGACGACGGACGTCAGGTGCCACGGGAACTCGTCAGGCTGTGCATGCCCGGCAGTCAGCTTATCAGAGTACCAAACGCTCCTGGTACTCGCCGAACACCTTGCGCATGGCGTCGGACACTTCACCGACGGTGGCTTCGGCCTTCACCGCGGCCAGGATCAGGGGCATGAGGTTGTCGGTGCCCTCGGAACCCTTGGTGAGGGCCTCCAGCGCGCTGCGCACGGCGCCGTTGTCGCGCTGTTCGCGGTAGCCGGCCACTTCCTTGCGCCGGCGGGCGCCCAGGGCCTCGTCCACCCGCAGCAGGTCGGGCCGCTTCTCGTTCTCGATGGTGAACTTGTTGACGCCCACCACGATGTTCTCGCCGTGCTCCACGCCCTTCTGGAAGGCGTAGGCGGCGTTCTGGATCTCCCGCTGGGGAATGCCCTTCTCGATGGCGGAAACCATCCCGCCGGCCTCGTCCACCTTCTTGATGAGGGCTTCGGCCTCGGCCTGCAGCTGGTCGGTGAGGCTTTCCACCAGGTAGCTGCCGCCGAACGGATCCACCACGTCGGCGATGCGCGATTCGAAGGCCAGGATCTGCTGGGTGCGCAGGGCGATCCGGGCGCTGGTCTGGGTGGGCAGGCTGAGCGCCTCGTCCCGGCTGTTGGTGTGCAGCGACTGGGTGCCGCCGAGCAGGGCCGACATGGCCTGGACGGTGGTGCGCACGATGTTGTTGTCCGACTGCTGGGCGGTGAGGGTGGAACCGGCGGTCTGGGTGTGGAAGCGCAGCATCTGGCTCTTGGGGTCATCGGAACCGAACCGGTTCTTGATGATGCCGGCCCACATGCGGCGGGCGGCGCGGAACTTGGCGATCTCCTCGAAGAACTGGTTGTGCGCGTTGAAGAAGAAGGAAAGCCGCGGGGCGAACTTCTCCAGCTTCAGCCCGGACTTCAGGGCCGCTTCCACGTACGCGATGCCGTCGGCCAGGGTGAAGGCGATCTCCTGGGCCGCGGTGCAGCCGGCTTCCCGGATGTGGTATCCGGAAATGGAGATGGTGTTCCAGTTGGGCACGTTGGCGGCGCAGAACTCGAAGATGTTGGTGATCAGCCGGATGCTGGGGCGGGGCGGGTAGATGTAGGTGCCGCGCGCCATGTATTCCTTGAGGATGTCGTTCTGGATGGTGCCGCTCACCTTGTCCCAGCCGGCGCCCTGCTCCTCGGCCACGGCCAGGTAGAGGGCCAGCAGGACCGAGGCCGGCCCGTTGATGGTCATGCTGGTGCTCACCTTGTCCAGGGGGATCTGCTGGAACAGGATGCGCATGTCGCGGATGGAGCAGATGGACACGCCCACCTTGCCCACTTCGCCCAGGGCCATCGGGTGGTCGGGATCCATGCCGATCTGGGTGGGCAGGTCGAAGGCCACGGACAGGCCGGTCTGGCCCTGCTCCAGGAGGTAGCGGTAGCGCTTGTTGGACTCCTCGGCGGTGCCGAAGCCGGCGTACTGGCGCATGGTCCACAGCCGGCCCCGGTAGCCGGTGGGCTGCACGTGGCGGGTGTAGGGATACTTGCCCGGCTTGCCCAGATCCCGGATCGGGTCGAAGGTCTCGATGTCGGCCGGGGTGTAGCTGTTCTTCAGGACGATCCCCGAACTGGTTTCGAATTTGGGCTGGCGCAGCTTGGCAGGGTCTTCCTTGACCCCCAACTGTTCGCGGACCTTGGCGATGAAATCCGGCTGATACATCTGGCCTCCCATGTTTACCGTTCAGAGTATCAGCAGCATCTATTCCCTTCATCCCCGGTCGTGACCGAATTGCATCCGGAACCGCCCGGGCTTGAAGTTAGACTGGTGTCCCGCGCAGGTTCCGCCGCACCCCACGGCGATCCTTCCGGCGCCCTGCCCCGTCCCCCCCCTGTTTCCATGGAAAGCAATGGTCATGAGCCTCCGCCCGCAGGAACCCCTCCTCGCCCCCTCCATCCTGTCCGCCGATTTCACCCGGCTGGCCGACGCCCTGGCCATGCTGCTGCGCGCCGACCGCTGCCTGGTGCACGTGGATGTCATGGACGGCCGCTTTGTGCCAAACATCACAATCGGCATGCCGGTGGTGGCCGCCCTGCGCCGGGAGACCACCCAGATCCTGGACTGCCACCTGATGATCGCCGACCCGGCCCGCTACGCCCTGGAATTCGTCAAGGCCGGCGCCGACTGGGTCTCCATCCACCAGGAGGCCGATCCCCACAGCCACCGGACCCTGGCCGCCATCCGCCAGGCCGGCGCCAAGGCCGGCATCGTCCTGAACCCCGGCACCCCGGTGGAAACCCTCACCGACCTGGTGGGCAGCTTCGACTACGCCCTGCTGATGAGCGTCAACCCGGGTTTCGGCGGACAGTCCTTCATCCCCCGGGTGCTGGACAAGGTCCGCCGGCTGGACGCCATGCGCAGCGCGGCCGGAACCCCGTTCCTGATCCAGGTGGACGGCGGTGTCGGCCCCGGCAACGCCGCCGCCCTGGTGGCGGCCGGCGCGGACGTGCTGGTGGCCGGGAACGCCGTGTTCAACGCCCCGGACCCGCTCCAGGCCATCGCCACCCTGGTGGCGGCCATGGACCAGGGGCGGCGGACGGTCTCCTGAAAGACGATTGAAACCTTTATTTAGAGGGACAATCAGCCAATAAATGATGGTGTGGAAACAGCCTTCAGGCCTTAGGCTTGAAGGATGTTCAATGTTGGATCCCAACTGCGCAAGCTTCGTAGGAAGTCCAACCTCACGTTGGACCAGTTGGCGGCCTCCTCGGGAGTGGACCGGGGCACCATCAGCCGGATCGAACTGGGCCATGTGTCGCCCCGCATCGACACCATAAGCTTCCTGTGCGAGGCCATGGGCACCACCCTCAACCAGTTCTTCGGCGCCCAGGACCCGCTGGCCGCCGCGCCGCCAACCGCCCAGGCCCTCGCCGAGCGGCCCCCGGCGCCGCCCGCCGCCGACCCGGAAGGCCCCCCGTCCCCGGGCCCGGCCCGGGCCGAGATCGAAGGCTACTGGCCGGTGCCGTCCTCCCTGTGGCACGGCCTCCTGGAGGTGGTGGACCGGTTCGAGGCGCTGGTGAAGAACAGCAATGAACTGATCCTGGTCCAGGACGGGGCCGGGTTCGTGCTGTACGCCTCGCCCTCCAGCGAGGCCATCCTGGGCCAGCGCAGCCAGGACCTGGTGGGCTGCCACTGCTGGTCCCTGCTTCATCCGGCCGACCTGCCCCGGTACGAGCAGCTGGTCACCGGGCTGTCACTGAACAGCAACGGCAACGGCACCGGCCGCCTGGACTACCGCATGCGCCACCGGGACGGCTCCTGGCACTGGTTCTCTTCGAAATTTTCGAACCAGTTCCACAGCCCGAACATCCTGGCCCTGGTGATCAACAGCCTGGAGATCCCCGCACCCGGGCCCGCCTAGGGATTGCAGGGACAGGGGCCTGGTACGCTACTATCCTGGTTCCGTTGTTCAGGGGGAGGTGAGCTTGACTCAGCACGCATTCCAGGTGGGTCTGGTCCAGATGTCCTGCGGGCCGGATCCGGCCCTGAACCTGCAGAAGGCCCTGGAGCGCATCGGCGCGGCCGCCGCCCTGGGCGCCCAGGTGGTCTGCCTGCCCGAACTGTTTCAGACCCAGTACTTCTGCCAGCGGGAGGAGGCCGCCCTGTTCGACCTGGCCGAGCCCATCCCCGGCCCCGCCACCGAGCTGCTGGCCGAGGCGGCCCGGCGGCACGGGGTGGTGCTGCTGGCCTCCCTGTTCGAGCGGCGGGCCCCCGGGGTCTACCACAACAGCGCGGTGCTGTTCGACGCCGACGGCAGCCTTTGCGGCATCTACCGGAAGATGCACATTCCCGACGATCCGCTCTACTACGAGAAGTTCTATTTCACCCCCGGCGACCTGGGGTTCCGCGCCATGGACACCCGGGTGGGGCGGATCGGCGCCCTGGTGTGCTGGGACCAGTGGTTCCCGGAAGCCGCCCGGCTCACCACCCTGGCCGGGGCCGTGCTGCTGTGCTACCCCACCGCCATCGGCTGGCACCCCCAGGAGAAGGTCCAGTTCGGGGTGGTCCAGCATGACGCCTGGCAGACCGTCCAGCGCGGCCACGCCATCGCCAACGGGGTCTACGTGGCCGCGGTGAACCGGGTCGGCT
The DNA here is from genome assembly GCA_031292735.1 of Holophaga sp. Next base: position 5,118 of record JARLGP010000256.1, on the reverse strand, counting down.
TCGAGCAGGGCGACATCCGCGGCAACCGGGCCGAAGGGGCCGGGCTGGAATTCTGGGGCGGATCGTTCCTGTGCGACCCGTTCGGCCGGGTGATCGCCCAGGCCAGCCACGACCAGGAGGAGATCCTGGTGGCCCAGGTGGACCTGGGCTTCCTGGAGGACACCCGGCGCAACTGGCCGTTCCTCCGGGACCGGCGCATCGACAGCTACGGCGACCTCACCCGCCGGATGCGGGACTAGCCATGGCCTCCTGGCGCATGCCCGCCGAGTGGGAACCCCACGCCGCCACCTGGCTGGCCTGGCCGCACAACCGCAAGGACTGGCCGGGCAAGTTCACCCCCATTCCCCTGGTCTACGCCGAGATCATCCGCCACCTGGGCCGGCACGAACGGGTGGAGCTGATCGTCGACGATCCGGCCGCCGAGGCCCGGGCCCGGAGGATCCTGGACCGGGCCGGCGCCCCCTGCGGCAACGTGCGCTTCCACCCCTGGCCCACCGACCGCATCTGGGTGCGCGACTCCGGCTGCTGCTTCGTCCAGGGCCCGGGCGCGGTGAAGTGGCGGTTCAACGCCTGGGCCAAGTATCCCGACTGGCAGCGGGACGAGGAGATCGGGAGGCTCATGGCCGGAGCGGCCGGGGTCGAGGCCATCGACGCCGTCCACCAGGGCCGGCGGCTGGTGCTGGAAGGCGGCTCCATCGAGGTCAACGGCCGGGGCACCCTCATCACCACCGAGGAGTGCCTGCTGAGCCCGGTGCAGCAGCGCAACCCGGGCCTGGGCCGCGCCGACTACGAACAGGTGTTCGCCGAGCGCCTGGGGGCGGGCAACGTGATCTGGCTGGAGCGGGGCATCGCCGGGGACGACACCCACGGCCACGTGGACGACATCACCCGGTTCGTGGCCGCCGACACCGTGGTCACCGCGGTGGAACCCGACCCCGCCCATCCCAACCACGCGCCCCTGCAGGAAAACCTGCGCCGGCTGCGGGCGGCCCGGGACCAGGACGGCAACCCGCTGCGGGTGGTGGAGCTGCCCATGCCCGGGCCGGTGAGCTACGACGGCCTGGGCCTGCCCGCCAGCTACGGCAACTTCTACATCGCCAACGGCCTGGTGCTGGTGCCGGTGTTCAACGACCGCAACGACCGGCTCGCCCTGAACCTCCTGGCCGGGCTGTTCCCGGACCGTGACGTGGTGGGCATCTACGCCGGCGACCTGGTGCTGGGCTTCGGCGCCCTGCACTGCCTGACCCAGCAGCAGCCGGCCTGGTAAGCCCCCCGCTCGCGGGAGCGGAATCGGGATCCAGCCCATCGCCCGGGATTTCGATTCCGGATGGCGGCGCCCGGCCGCATCCCTGGCTGGCTTGAGGGAAATGAATGATGAAGAACATATTTGTCCGCACCGCACCGACATGGGTACAATTAACCAATTGCCCACCCAAACGGTCATGATCCGTGTACTCGTCTGTAGGGGTGTCGACAGCAGCACAACCCCAGCCCTCCCTTGCAGGTGCATCATGTTCAGTCTTGACCACAATTCCGGCGATCCGCTGGTGACCCAGATCGTCACCAACCTCACCCAGTGCATCGTGACGCGGCAATTGCGCCCCGGCAGCCGGGCCCAGAGCATCCGCGAGTTTTCCCGGGCCCACGGGGTGTCCACCTCCACCGTGGTGGAGGCCTACGACCGGCTGGTGGCCGCCGGACTGCTGAGCGCCCGGCGCGGCTCCGGATTCTACGTGGAGGACGCGGGGCGGGTCGATCTGCTGCGGGAGCCGGCCCAAGGGCGGATCCCGAAGGCCCCCGTGGAAAATGACTGGATGCTGGGCAACATCTACGAGCACCAGGATGAGGCCATCTACGCCGGCTGCGGCTGGCTGCCCGAGAACTGGCACGACCTGGACGCGGTGAGCAAGGGCCTGCGCCACCTGGCGCTGCATCCCCGTGGCCTGATCCAGTACGGGCCGCCCAAGGGCTACGAGCCGTTGCGCCAGCAGTTGACCCGGCAGCTGGCCGAACTGGAGATCGAAGCGCCCCCCGAGCAGATCCTCATCACCCAGGGCGCCAGCCAGGGCCTGGACCTGATCGTGCGCCGGCTGACCCAGCCCGGGGATGTGGTGTTCGTGGACGACCCGGGCTACAGCAACCTGTTCTCCACCCTTCGGATCCGCGGACTGCTCCTGGTCGGCGTGCCCATGACCCCCACCGGCCCCAGCGTGGCCGCCCTGGAGACCCTGCTGATCCAGCACCGGCCCAAGCTGTACATCACCAACACCCAGCTGCAGAACCCCACCGGGGCGAGCTACAGCGCCGCCGCCGCGTTCCAGGTGCTGCGCCTGGCCGAGCGGCACCATTTCCTGGTGGTGGAAGACAACGTGGCGGCGGGCCTGGTTCCCGGCCGGGTGATCACCCTGGCCGGCGCCGACCAGCTGAAGCGGGTGATCTATGTGGGCAGTTTTTCCAAGTCCATCGCGCCCGGGCTGCGCCTGGGGTTCGTGGCGGCGGAACCCGGGATCCTGGACGAGCTCCTCTACCACAAGTTGGTTTCCGGCCTGTCCACCTCGGTGATCAACGAACGGCTGGCCCACTTCATCCTGATGGAAGGGCATGTGCGCAAGCAGCTGGAACAGCTGCGCAACCGCCTGGCCAAGGCCCAGGAGCACACCTGCAGGCGCCTGGAGAACGCCCAGTTCAAGCTGTTCTTCGAGCCGGGGGCGGGAATGTTCGTCTGGGCCCGGCCCATGGACGAATCGGTGGACACCCTGGCGCTGTCGCAGCTGGCCGCGGCCCAGAACGTGCTGCTGGCGCCCGGGAACCTGTTCCGGCCCGACCAGGCGTCCAGCCCCTGGCTGCGCTTCAACGTCGCCTACTGCGACAACGACCGGTTCTTCACGGTGATCGAGAAGTGTCTGCAGGACGCCCGGGTTCAGTGATCGTGGTACAGGTTCGCGTGGTAGTGGGCGATGGTCTGGTTCAGCAGGGCCTGGTCGTCCGCATCGAACGCCACCGGGGGCGGCAGCCGCCGGATCGGTGGTCTTCACCGGATCGACCGGACCGGCCACCAGGGACAGGTCCGAGCGCAGCAGCTCCACCGCGTGCCGGAAGCTGACCCCACGGGTCTTGATCACCCAGTCGATGGGGCCGCCCGCCGCGCCACAGCCGAAGCAGTGGAACAGGTTCTTTTCCGGCGTCACCACCAGCGAGGCCTCCCGGTCCTCGTGGAACGGGCACTTCCCCAGCCGATCCCTGCCGTTCTTCGTCAGCTCAATCCCGGCCGCCTCAGCCAGCCGCTCCACGGAAACTTCCGCCTTCAGGCACTCCAGTTCTGCATCAGGGATTCGGGCCATGGTTCCTCCGTTTTTCGAAAAACCTGTCAAGCGTTTTTTCGAGAAACATCATGTCGGCCGATTACTCATTTTTGGAGTATGTTCAAGTCTGAACTTTCCAGGAGACCTAATCTATGGCTATCCTCATTCCGAACGGAACGAACGTGAACAGCCATGACGAACAGTTCTTCAAAGCCCTGGGCTCTCGCATCGCGAGTGCCCGGAAAGCCCGGAACCTCACCCAGCAGCAGGTCGCGGACCAACTGGGACTTGCCCAGCAGACCTACGCCCACTACGAGGTTGGCCGCGTCCGTTTCCCCGCTTCCATGCTGCCCACCCTGGGGCAAATGCTTGGCCTGACTCCGGAGGAACTGCTGGGCAACGATGCCCCCCCACCGAAGCTCAAACGCGGCCCCGTCTCCCGGCTCGATCAGCAGATCGAACGCATCCGCCAACTCCCGAGGACCAAACAGAACTTCGTGGCCGAGATGCTCGAAGTGGTGATCGCCCAGGCGGGCCACTGACGCCTTCCCAGGAATCCTGCCATGCCTCCCCAGCCAGCGTTCTTCGAGCAGCATGCCATCCGCCGGCTCTACGACGAGGGCACCGAAACCTGGTGGTTCTCCGTGGTCGACGTCGTCCAAGTGCTGACCCAGCAGACCGACGACCTGACTGCTCGCAAGTACTGGAACAAGCTCAAAGAGCGGCTGGCCAAAGAGGGTAGTGAAGTGGTGACAAATTGTCACCAGTTGAAAATGCTCGCAGCGGACGGCAAACAGCGCCTCACCGACGCGGCCACCGCCGAGACCCTACTCCGGCTCGTCCAGTCCGTCCCCAGCCCCAAAGCCGAACCGATCAAGCTCTGGCTGGCCAAGGTGGGCCACGAGCGAATGCAGGAACTGGCCGACCCCGCGCTGGCCCTGGACCGTGCCCGGGAACTGTGGCAGCAGCATGGACGCAGCGAGAAGTGGATCCAGCAGCGCATGTCCGGCCAGGAAACCCGGAACAAGCTCACCGACTACTGGGCCGACCACGATATCAAAGAGGGCCAGGAATTCGCCATCCTCACCAACCTCATCCACCAGGAATGGACCGGCCTCAGCGTGAAGGGCCACAAGCAACTGAAGGGGCTGCGCACCCAGAACCTGCGCGACCACATGACCGAGGCGGAACTGCTCTTCACCGCCCTGGCCGAGCTCACCACCCGGCAGGTCGCCGAACACATGAACGCCATCGGTATGCCGCAGAATGAGACGGCAGCCCGGACGGGTGGCGGCCTCGCCCGAAAGGCGCGACGGGAATTTGAAACCCTCACCGGCCGGCCGGTGGTCTCCCCGGACAACGCCCTTCCCCCTGCCCGGAAAGCCCTGAAGGCCCTGAAATCGAAGCCCGGAGCTGATCCAGAGGAGAATGAACCCACCTGACGGCTTTCTTTCTTAGCAGCTAAGGATTACAGACAAAAATAAGTTGTCATTTGACGTTTGGGAGAATCGAATAGTTCCACGCACCCTGGAACTCTGACTGCTCGATTCGAATTTCCGCCAGATCCTTATTCGTGATTTTCTTGCCGAGTTCGTATTTGCCAGGGTCGAGGCTCGCCTGGATCCTGAGACCCTTGCGGGTTGTGACCGCGCCAATGAGGCTGACAACGGCCTCCAGGCTAACCAGGGGACGCCCCCGCCAGTTCTGGGTGATGTGGCAGAACATCTGGTGCTCAATCTTGTTCCACTTGCTGGTGCCTGGCGGGAAATGACAAACCGATATGGTCAACCCCGTCTCGTTCGCCAACTTCTGAAGG
>JARLGP010000255.1 GCA_031292735.1 Holophaga sp. | reverse complement strand
TGATCCGGCCCGAGGCGGTGCTGGGCATCCGGGCTTCCGGGGGAGGCAGCCGCGCCCTGGTGCGCATGGCGGGAGGCGCAGAACTCGAGGCCAGCCGGGGTGCGACACCCCTGCTGAAGGCCCGCTTGAGACTGGAATAGCCTAAATCGCAGACACCTTCTAAGGCTTGGCCGCCACCTCCTTTTCCGAAGGCAGGTCCGCCGCGTTCCAGCCCCCTCCGAGCGCGGCGATCAGCTGCACCGCGGTGGTCATCCGGTTGGTCTGCAGGGTAACCAGAGTCTGCTGGCTGGCCAGGGCGCTGTTCTGGGCGGTGAGCACGTTCAGGAAGGCGTCCAGCCCCGTCCGGTAGCGCACCTCGGCGAGCACCTCGTAGCGCAGTGCCGCCTGGACCGCCAGGTGCTGGCGCGCCTCCTGTTCCGCCAGCTGCCGGCTGGCCACCAGGTAGTCCTCCACTTCCTTGAAGGCGTTGAGCACGGTCTGCCGGTAGCTGGCCGCGTCGGCATCGTATTGCGCCTCGTAGCGTTGGACGTTGGCCTTGTTGGCCCCGAAATCCAGCAGGGTCTCGGACGCGCTGGCTCCGATCGACCAGAACCGCGCGCCGTAGCCCAGGAGGCGGGAGAGATCGGAGGACGCGGTCCCCGCGCTGGCGGTCAATGAGATGGTGGGGTAATAGGCGGCTTTGCCGACCCCGATGAGGGCGTTCGCCTCGGCCACGGTGCGCTCGGCCGCGGCGATGTCCGGACGGCGCTCCAGCAGCTGCGAAGGGAGGCCGGCGGGGATGTACGGGGGAGTGGCCTTCAGGGGCTGTACCGGCAAGGAGAATTTCCCGGCCGCTTCCCCCACCAGCAAGGCAATGGCATGTTCATACTGGGCCCGGGTGGTGCCGATGGCCACCGCGTTGGCTTCCGCCGTGCGCAGGTTGGACTCTGCCTGGGCCACGTCCTGCTCCGAGTCGATCCCGTTCTGGTACAGAACCTGGGTCAAGCGCAGGGTTTCGCCATAGCTGGCGATTTGCCGCCGGTACAGCTCCTGCATGGCGTCCTGGCCTCTCAGCTCGAAGTAGTACTGGGCCAGGCTGGACTGTTCGCTCAAGGTTTCGTTGGCGATATTGGCGGCGCTCACCTGGGCCGCGTGGGCGTCAGCCCGGACCGAATTACTGATCTTGCCGAACAGATCGGGCTCCCAGGAAACGTTCAAAGGAAGTTCATAGCTCTGCCCCGAACCGCTGGTGGTCGCTGCGGAAGGGCCATGGCCCTGGTTGCTGGCGCTGGGCGCGAGGGTGACACTGGGGAACAGGGAGGCGTGGGCATTGCGCACAAGCGCCCGGGCCGCCATGTAGTTCGCGAAGTACTGCTTGATATTCTGATTGCCGATGACCAGCTGCTCTTCCAGCGCGTCGAGCTGGGGGTCGCCGAAGACTTTCCACCACTTGCCGCGCAGCATGGCGTCCTTGGGGTCGGCCTGTTTCCAGCCGTTGGCCTGGGCCTGGGCGCTTCCGGACTGGTTCTCCTTGTACGCCACCGGGGGTTTGCCCGGCAGGGTGGGAACGGTGTACTTCGGCGCCGGGTTGCAGCCGAGCAAGCCCAGCCCCAGGGCGGCCACCGCGGCCCAGGGCAGCGCGGAACGGGGAACCCGGGAGCGGAGGGCGGCGGCAGGTTCGGCGAGGGTGGTGGGTTGGGATGTCATGGCGCCTCCTGCGGGGTGGGGGGAACGGCGGCGTGCAGGCGCAGGCGGGAGCAGCGCAGCCGGAGCCGGTCAAAAACCAGGTAGACCACCGGCGTGGTGTACAGGGTGAGGATCTGGCTGACCAGCAGGCCGCCCAGGATGGTGAGCCCCAGCGGCCGGCGCAGCTCGGAGCCGATGCCGGTGCCGAAGGCCAGCGGCACTGCCCCGAAGAACGCCGCGGCGGTGGTCATGAGGATGGGCCGAAAGCGCAGCAGGCTGGCCTGGAAGATCGCCTCCTGGGTGGGCATGCCCTGCTCGCGCTCCAGTTGGAGCGCCTGGTCGATCATCATGATCGCGTTCTTCTTCACGATCCCGATCAGCAGGATGATGCCGATGATGGAAATGACGTTCAGATCGGCATTGAAGAGCGTGAGCGTGATGACCGCGCCCAGCGACGCCGAAGGCAGGGTGGTGAGGATGGTGATGGGGTGGACGAAGCTTTCGTACAGGATGCCAAGCACGATGTAGACCGCGAAGATGGCGGCGGCGATAAGCAGCGGCTCGGTGCTGAGGGAGGCCTGGTACTGCTGGGCCGCGCCGGTGAAGGTGCCGTGCACGCTCTTGGGGATGTGCAGGCTTTCCTCCAGCTTGTGCACCCGGGTGGTGGCATCGCTCAGGGCGACGTTGGGGGCCAGGTTGAACGAGATGGTGGAGGACGGGTACAGGCCGGTGTGGTTCACGGACAGCGGCCCGGTGGTGGCCTGGTAGCTGGTGATGGCATCCAGCGGAACCGGGGAGCCGCCGGACCTGGACACAAAGGTGTTCCGCAGCGCGTCCGGCCCCTGGGTGAACGCCGACTGGGCTTCCAACACCACGTGGTACTGGTTCAAGGCCTTGTAGATGGTCGAGACCTGCGCCTCGGAAAAGGAATTGTTCAGGGTGTTGTTGATGTCCGCCACGGTGACGCCCAGCCGGGCCGCCGTGGCGCGGTCGTAGGTGAGGTAGGCGTCCAGCCCCCCCGACAGCAGGTCGGAATCCACGTCGGCGAGCCCATCCAGCTGCTTCATGCCGCGGGTGAGAGTCGGAACGTATTTCTTCAGGTCGCTGGTGGAATCCGCCTGCACCGTGTACTGGTACTGGGCATTGGCCTGGCGGCCGCCGATGTGCAGGTCCTGGGCGGCCATGAGGAAGGTCTGGGCCTCCTTGATGGCCATCAGTTTGGGCCGAAGCCGGTTCACCACCGCGTCGGCGCTCACGTGGCGCTCCTCCAGGGGCTTCAGGGCGATGAACATGAAGCCGCTGTTGGAGGAGCCCCGGCCGCCGGTGAAGCCCACCGCGTTCTTCACCGCCGGATCGGCGCGGACGGTGGCGATGGCACGCTTGAGCGCCCCGTCCATCTTGGCGAAGGAGGCATCCTGCGGACCCACCATGCCGCCCATCAGCGCGCCGGTGTCCTGCTGCGGGAAGAAGCCTTTGGGAACCCGGGCCAGGTACAGCAGGTTCAGCCCCATGGTCACGAGCAGCAGCAGTACCACCAGCCCGGCGTGGTCGCGCAGCACCCAGCGCAGGCTGCGGCCATACCAGTCGACCAGTCGATTGAACAGGTTTTCGGTCCCACGGTAGAGCCGGCCGTGGCCCCCGGTTGCGGGCTTGAGCACCAGCGAGCAGAGCATCGGCGTGGTGGTGAGGGAAAGCACCATGGAGATGAGGATGGCGATGGACAGGGTGACCGCGAACTCCCGGAACAGCCGGCCGATGATGCCGCCCATCATGAGGATGGGGATGAATACGGCCACCAGCGACAGGGTCATGGACAGCACCGTGAAGCCCACCTCCTGGGCGCCCTTGCGGGCGGCCTCGAGCGGCTCCATGCCGGCCTCGATGTAGCGCGAGATGTTTTCCATGACCACGATGGCGTCGTCGATGACGAACCCGGTGGAGATGGTCAGGGCCATGAGCGACAGGTTGTCCAGGGAGTAGTCCAGCAGGTACATCACGGCGAAGGTGCCGATCAGCGAGACCGGCACCGCGATGCCGGGGATGATGGTCGCCCGCCAGCTGCGCAGGAACACGAACACCACCAGGATGACCAGCAGGATGGAAATGACCAGGGTGCGCTCCACATCGTGCAGGGAGGCGCGGATGGTGGTGGTCTGGTCCAGCACCAGGGTGAGCTTCTGGCCCTGGGGAATGGAGGCCTGCAACTGCGGCAGCATGGCCTTGACCCGGTCCACGGTCTGGATGATGTTGGCGCCCGGCTGCTTGAACAGGATCAGGACCACCGAGTCCTCGCCATTCACGTAGCCGGCCGAGTGGGCGCTTTCGGTGGCGTCCAGGACGGTGGCCACATCGGACAGGCGCACCGCCGCGCCGTTCTTCATGGCGACGACCAGCGGCCGGTAGTCCACCGCCTTGGAGATCTGGTCGTGCACCTGGATGTAGCTGACCGTGCTGCCGTCGGCGATGCTGCCGGTGGGCGTGTGGGCGTTCTGTTGCTTGAGGAAACTGGCCAGGTCGGCGAGGCTGATCCCGTAGTGGGCCAGCTGCAGCGGGTTCACTTCGATCCGCACGGCGGGCAGCGAGGAGCCGCCCACCAGCACCCGGCCCACTCCGCTGACCTGGGACAGCTTCTGCACCAGGATGGTCGAGGCCGAGTCGTACATGGCGCCCTTGTCGGCGCTCCTGGAGGACAGGCCGATGATGGCCACCGGCGAGTCAGCGGAGTTCATCTTGCGGTAGGTGGGGTCGGAAGACAGGTTGGTGGGCAGGTAGCTGCGCGCCGCGCTGATGGCGGCCTGCACGTCCCGGGCGGCGGCGTCGATGTTGCGGGAAAGATCGAACTGGATGGTGATGTCGGTGGATCCGGAGGAGCTCTGGGAGGTCATCTCGGTCACCCCGGCGATGTGTCCGAACTGCCGTTCCAGCGGGGTGGCCACCGACGCGGCCATGACCTCGGGACTTGCGCCCGGCAGGCTTGCGTCCACCTCGATGGTCGGGGAATCCACCTTGGGCAGGGAGGACACCGGCAGCACCCGGAAGGCGATGCAGCCTGCGATGGCCACGGCCGCGGTGAGCAGGATGGTGGCGATGGGGCGCCGGATGGCCGGTTCGGAAAGGTTCATTCCGCTCCCCCGGCGGGCAGCTTGGACCCCGGCCGCAGATGCCGGCTGAGGCGATCGAACCACAAGTAGATGACCGGCGTGGTGTACAGGGTCAGCACCTGGCTGAGGAGCAGTCCACCGACCATGGCGATGCCCAGCGGGCGGCGCAGTTCCGCGCCGATGCCGGTGCCCAGGGCCAACGGCAGGCCGGCGAACAGAGCCGCGAAGGTGGTCATCATGATCGGCCGGAAGCGCAGCAGGCAGGCCTCGTAGATCGCCTCCCGGGGGGGTTTGCCTTCCGCGCGCTCCGCCTGCAGGGCGAAATCCACCATCATGATGCCGTTCTTTTTCACGATGCCGATGAGCAGAACGATGCCGATGATGCCGACGATGCCCAGATCCTGACCGCACAGGGCCAGGGCCACCAGGGCGCCCACGCCGGCGGCCGGAAGGGTGGACAGGATGGTGAGGGGATGGATGAAGCTCTCGTACAGCACCCCCAGCACGATGTAGACCGCAGCCAGGGCGGCCAGCAGCAGCATGCCTTCGTTGGACAGCGAGTTCTCATAGGAAGCGGCCGTGCCCTGGAATTTGGTCTCCACCCCGACTGGCAGCTTCAGGCCGCGTTCGGCCGCCTTCACCGCATCCACCGCCTGGCTCAGGTGCACGCCCGGCGCCAGGTTGAAGGAGAGGGTCACCACCGGGAACTGCGACTGGTGGTTGATGGTCAGCGGCGCCAGGGTCGGCTTCACGGTGGTGAAGGCCGCCAGGGGGATCGGGCGGCTGGTGCTGGTGGCCGTGGTGGAACTGACGCCGCTGGTTGAGCTGGTCGTCAACTGGGAACCGGTGGCCGAGCCACTGGACGAGCTGGATGAATTGGACGAACTGCTCCCCTGCAGGTAGATGTTCTGGATCTGGTCGGGGTGGCCCTGGTACCGGGGGTCGGTTTCCAGGATGACGTGGTACTGGTTGGTCTGGGTGTACAGGGTCGAGATCTGGCGCTGGCCGAAGGCGTCGTCCAGGGTGTCGTCCAGGGCCTGGGGGGTGATGCCCAGCCGCGATGCGGTGACCCGGTCGATGTCCACGGACAGGGCGTTGCCGTTGGGCTGCTGGTCGCTGACCACGTCCTGGAGCTGGGGCAGGGTCTTCAGCTTGGCCAGGATCCTGGCGGTCCAGGTCTCCAGCTCGGCGCTGTCGGCATCCTCCACGGTGTATTGGAACTGGGTGCGGCTGATCCGGTCCTCCACGGTCAGGTCCTGCACCGGCATCAGGTAGGTCTGGATGCCGGGGACCTTGGCCAGCTGCGGGCGCAGCCGCTGGATGACCTCGCTGGCGTTCACGCCCCGGGCGGCCAGCGGCTTCAGTTCGATCTGCATGCGGCCGCTGTTGAGGGTGGTGTTGGTGCCGTCCACCCCGATGAAGGAGGACAGGGACTGCACGGCCGGATCCTGCAGGACGATCTGGGCCAAGGCGCGCTGCCGGGTGGTCATGGCGTCGAAGCTGGTGGCTTCGGGCGCCTGGGTGATGGCCTGGACGAGACCGGTGTCCTGGATCGGGAAGAAGCCCTTGGGAATCGCCACGTACATCCAGCCGGTGGCCAGGATGGTCAGGGCCGCGATGCCCAGGACCAGCTTTTGCCGACCGAGCACCCATGTGAGGGAGCGGCCATAGGCGCCGATGACCCGCTCGAACACGGTCTCGGACCACCGGTAGAACCGGCCCTGCTGCTCGGCGGGGGTGTGCCTGAGCAGGCGCGACGCCATCATGGGGGTGAGGGTCAAGGACACCACGGCCGACAGCAGGATGGTGATGGCCAGGGTGACGGCGAACTCCCGGAACAGCCGCCCGGTGATGTCGCTCATGAACAGCAGGGGGATCAGCACCGCGATCAGCGACACGGTCAGGGACAGGATGGTGAAGCCGATCTCCTCCGCCCCCTTCAGGGCGGCGTCCATGGGCTTCAGCCCCAGCTCCAGGTAGCGGCTGATGTTCTCGATCATCACGATGGCATCGTCCACCACGAAGCCGGTGGCGATGGTGAGGGCCATCAGGGTGAGGTTGTTCAGGCTGTAGTCCAGGGCATACATCAGGGAGAAGGTGCCCACCAGCGACAGCGGCACCGCCACCGA
>JARLGP010000254.1 GCA_031292735.1 Holophaga sp. | reverse complement strand
TCCTCCCCCGGCCCCATCGATCCAGCACAAACATCGGGCTCCTGGCGGAGAAACCAAGTGTCAAAAACCCTTGCCGGGGGAACGGGCGCTCCGCTGCTTTTCATCCGTCCAGGTGTGGCGAAGCATCATCGTTTCTCGGCGACAGGCCCTTTCTAGAGTGCTGGATCGCCTAAAGTCAATGCGCCAATGCATTAATGGAAGTTCTTATCGCCGAGGACGCCGAGGTAGCCGAGGTACGCCGAGAAAAGCTAAAACCCGTTTCTAAATTTATGCGAGTTACTAACAGAACTTCGTACTAGGCTGCTGAATGCCTCGGGAGCTCAAAGAGGAAACCCCTGGCTGCGGCAAGGTTGACGTTTTTGGGCCCATCCCAGGCTGGTCTTGACACGCTTCTTTTTGTGCCGACAATTAGATACTGGATGTCGAGTACGACTCCGCAAAAAATGCAAAGAACATCCGGGATAGGAAGCTGCCGTTCGATCAGGTTCGTGATCTGGATTGGGCCTCCGCCCTCTTCCGCCCCGGCGACCGGCATGACTACGGTGAACAACGGTGGATAGCGCTCGGACTCCTGGATGGACGCCTGCATGTTCTCGTCTTTACCGAAACCACGGCAGGCATTCGAGTGATCAGCTTTCGCAAGGCCAACGCCAGGGAGAGGAGTGCTTATGGGCAAGCCCCAGCCGCTGATTGATGAACATGGCGAAGTCAAGGGGCTCACCGCGGAGGACATGAAGCAGTTCAAGCCCATCCATGAGGCCGGCTTGCCTGATCCCCTGATGAAAAAATTGGGAGTGCGCGGGCCTCAGAAGGCTCCCACCAAAGTCCGCGTCAGCCTCAGGCTGTCTCATGAGGTGGTGGACTACTTCCGGGCGACTGGGGAAGGGTGGCAGACCCGAATGGATAGTGAATTGTTGGAAATGGTCCACAGGCACAAAGCAGGTTGACGGCAGGCCGCTGGCTTGGATCAACCGGTGCCGGGCGTTATGGCGTACCCTGGTGTTTTCGGGGTCGAACCATGCGCTTCCTCATCCTTGGCGCCGGCGGCATCGGCGGCTACTACGGGGCAAGGCTCCTGGCGGCCGGGCATCGGGTCCGGTTCGTGGCCCGCGGCCCGCACCTGGAGGCCGTCCGCCTCCACGGCCTGGCCTTGAGCCATCCGGACTTCGCGTTCACCGGCCCGGTCGATGCCTGCTCCGCGGAAGCCCTTTGCCGGGACTGCCCGGCCGATGATTTCGACCTTGCCATCCTCACGGTGAAATCGGGGGCGACCCTTGCCCTTCTGGAACAGCTGGGGGCATGGCTCCAGCGGGCTCCCGGGCTGCCGCTGCTCTCCCTCCAGAACGGGGTGGACAACGAACCAGCCATCGAAGCCGCCGTGGGCCGCGAGCGGACCCTGGGCGGCCTGGCCGTGCGGATCGGCGGGCATGTGGTGGCCCCCGGCCGGGTGGAGGCCGTGGGCCCCGCCCAGATCCTCATGGGGGCGTGGCCGGACGCGGCGTCGAACCCGGCCCTCGTGGACCCGGGCGAAGGGTTCGCCGGGGTCTTCCGGGCGGCGGGGATCCCCGCCCAGTCCAGCCCTGACATTCGCAGGGAGCTGTGGCGCAAGCTGCTCATCAACAACGGAGTCAACCCGCTTTCCGCCCTCACGGGCCTGGACACCGGCCGGCTGACCTCCCATCCGGTCCTGGCCCGGACCGTCCAGGCCATGATGGAGGAGACCGCCGCCGCGGCGCGCCAGGACGGGGTGGCCCTGGACCGGCGGGATGTCGAGGAGATGTTCCACCTCATCCGCACCTTCGATCCCATCAAGACGTCCATGCTGGTGGACCGGGAGCATGGCCGGCCCCTGGAACTGGAAGGCATCTGCGGTGCGGTCATCCGGCGGGTCGAAGCGGGCGGGGGCCAGGCGCCGCTTACCAGCCTGATCCGGGCCATGCTGGAGCTGGGATCCTGATCCCTTGACCGGACAGGCCTTGCGCGGCCCGGGAACCCGGGAGCCGCCGAACGCATGAATCCCGGGAAGACCCCAAGGTGCTTCCCCATGCCTTCCGCCGTGCCCCTGTCCCAGTTCTGCTGCCTGAGCGCCCTGCCGTTGCTGGCCGGCGCGGCGGACCCCTGTGCGGTGGTGGAAGTGACCGCGCCCATGGCCGCCGACCCCCTGGTGACCGAACTGGACCCCCGCAACCCGCGCCAGCCGGTGCCGGCCCAGGACGGCGCCGAATGCCTGGGGGGGATCCCCGGGTTCCATCATGTGCGCAAGGGCGGCAGCGGCGGGGAACCGGTGCTGCGCGGCATGGCCGGTTCCCGGCTGGCGGTGCTGGTGGATGGCGAGGAGACCCCGGGCGGCTGCGGCGGGCGCATGGACCCGCCCACCGCCTACATCCTTCCCGAAGCCTGGGACCGGGTGCAGGTGATCAAGGGCCCGCAGAGCGTGCGCTACGGCCCGGTGGGCTCGGCCGGCACCGTGCTGTTCCAGCGCCTTCCGCCCCGCTGGGAGGCGCCCGGCTGGAAGGCCGCCGGCAGCTGGATGGCGGGGAGCTTCGGCCGCCGCGACCGGGTGCTGGACGTCCAGGCCGGGACGCCGCTCGGCTATGGCCGCGCCGTGGGGGTCGATTCCCGCTGTGGCGACTACCGCGGCGGGGACGGCCGGGAGGTCCATTCCCGCCATGACCGCTGGAGCGCCCACGGGGCCCTGGGCTGGACCCCAAACCCGCGCACCTGGCTGGAGGTGCGCGGCACCCGCAGCGACGGCCAGGCGGCCTACGCCGACCGCGGCATGGACGGCTGGTGAGCGGGTTCTTCCGCTGGCAGTGGACCCAGGGCCCGGCCGGGGCCACCCTGTCCGCCGGCCTGGGCCAGGTGCGCCGCTTCCCGGACTTCTGGGAGCTCATTCCGCTGGAAAGCGTTTCCTCCCGCAGCGCTTTCGGGATCAACCCCGAGCGCACCACCCAGCTGGTCCTGCGGCTCCATGGCGCGGATGGTGGCCCCCCAGGACCGGTTCGCCCTGCACCAGGGCACCATCGCCGGCCAGGACCTGGGCCGCAGCCCGGGGTTCGCGGTGGTTTCCGTCAACGCCGGCTGGAAGCCGGCCGGCGCCTTCGCGCTCAGTTGCGGGATCGACAACCTGTTCGACCGCGCCTACGTCGAGCACATCAGCCGCAACGCCAGCGCCGTTCCGGGCTACCTGACGGCGACGCTGCGGGTGGAGGAGCCGGGGCGGATGCTGTGGGTGAAGGCCGGCCTCAGGTTTCCCTAGGTGCGGGTTCCCCGGCCAGGTGCCAGGCCAGCAGGATCATCCGGGCGGTGCGCTGGCCGGCCCGTTCCAGCTGGGCCTTGACCACGGGGCCCTGGCGCCGGCCGAACTCGGCCCAGTAGGCCGAGCCCGCCGCCTCCCCATGGGCTTCCCGCCGGCCGGAGCCGACCGCGTCCAGATCATCCTGGAGCAGGGGCGCCACCAGCGCGTTGGTTTCCACCAGCCAGTCCCAGGGGGCCAACATGTCCCGGCCGTCCAGCCTGGCGGTTCGCGGCTCCGGGTCCCAGGATCCCAGCCGGTGTACCAGTCCGGTCTCCCAGCGGCTGTGCACACCGGCCTGGCCGCTCAACTTCCCGTCGTAGTTCACCGTGGTGTGCAGCGGCACGTTCAGGTCGCCCACGTAATGAGAAAGGATGGCCGTGGTCCAGGCCACCCGGTCCGGGTCGCCGGCGCGGAACGCCTCCGCCAGTTCCTGGACCCGGTCCTGGATCACCCAGGGAACCTGGCCGTTGCGCTGGAAGGCCTCGGGGCCCAGCCGGTCCCGGGCCGCCTGGAGCTCCCGGGGCACCGCGCCGGGCCCGCCGTAGGCTTCGCAATCCAGGAAATGGCGGGGGCCCTCCCGGGGATCGCCCTGCCGCCATTCATCGGGGTCGTTGCAGTGGTCCCGCAGGGTGTCCTCCCGGCCCCGGAACCAGGGGGCCAGGTCCGGCGGCAGATCCCGGCAGGCCAGGGAGGCCACGATCTCGTGGCCCTTCCGGCCCCAGGCCGCCAGGGGCGCGCACAACGATAGAACGAGAAGGCAAGGCAAAAGTCGCATGAATATCCTTGGGCTATAAAGGGGTCTGTAAAAAAGGGGGGCCGTAAGGCCCCCAGTGTCTCCTGAGTTGCCTTCGAAATCCAAGTGGAAAATACTAAGCCTCATCCAACCCTTTCCAGCCAGCCCGGCACTGGGGCATGATGGTCTCGGTCTTGCACGGGTGGACCTGTCGCCTGAGTGGATAAAATGTTTAACTTCGGTCTGTGAAAAGGCGGGATCGACACCATGCATGCTAATCCAGTGAATTACCATCTCGGCCGCTTCCCTCCAAAGGAGTTGGAATGGGTACGGCTGATTCCTTTGATCGGTCCGGCCAATGCAGGTTTGGCACGGTATGACGGTCTGCTTTCCGCAATCCCCAATGCTCAAATCCTGCTCTCGCCCTTAACGACGCAAGAAGCGGTTCTTTCCTCTAAAATAGAGGGCACTCAGGTCACGATTGGAGAAGTGTTGGAGTTGGAAGCAGGCGGTGTTTCCGATACGTTGACCCAACCCAAGCGGGACGATGCAGAAGAAGTGCTCAACTACCGGAAGGCCATGCGAGCTTGCGTTACTGAAATGGAACATCGTCCATTGTCCCAGCAGATATTGAGAGGTGCACACCATATCCTGATGCAAGGCGTCCGCGGACGAGACAAGTCTCCGGGCGCCTATCGAAATGAGCAGAACTGGATTGGTCCGCGCGGTTGCCCTATCGACGAGGCCTCTTTCATTCCCATCGCACCTTTGCATCTGCAAGGCGGCATGGATGAGTGGGAGCGTTACCTTGGGAGCAAAACGGAGCCAGATACCCTGGTTCAACTCGCCATTTTGCATGTGGAGTTCGAGGCTCTGCATCCATTCATGGATGGAAATGGCCGTCTTGGACGCATGCTGATTCCACTCTTCCTCTATCAACGACGGTTATTGGCTAGCCCGGATTTCTACATGAGCGGCTATCTGGAAGCGCACCGAGAGGAATACCAGGAGCACCTGCGAGCGGTATCTCGAGACAAGGATTGGACGGGGTGGTGTGCATTCTTCCTGGAAGGTATCCGCCAACAAGCCTCCCAGAACGAGCGCAAGGCCAGAGCGATCCTGTCCCTCTATGACCGAGTGAAAACCCAGGTTGCCGACTTCACCCATTCCCAGCATGCGATTCGGACTGTCGACTTCCTGTTTGAAACACCCATATTTTCGGCCCCCTTATTTACCAACCATTCAGGGATTCCCAAACCTACGGCCGCCCGCTCCATTAATATTCTTCGCGACAAAGGGCTTCTATTTTCCTTAAGAGAGGGGAAAGGGCGGCGAGCGGGCATTTTTGTGTTTCGGGAGCTGATCAACATCGCCGAAGGCAAAGACGTATTTTGAATCTCATCGGTGATCCAAAAATGATCTTGTGTCTCGTGAACTGTCTTTTACGAGACACAAGTAAGATAAAGGCTCACCGGTGGGACACAATGCGAGGGCGGCCGACCCATGTCACATCGACCTTGGCTTCGTCGGAACCCTCAGCTACGACGCGATCTGCTCCAGGCTCTTGCCGGCGGTCCGCAGGCCCATCACCGCCACCGCCAGGGCGCCCAGGAACAGGACGCAGGTGGTGATGGTGAACACGCCCACGAAGCCGATCCGGGCATAGGTGAACCCGATGACGATGGGTGCCGCCAGCCCGCCGATCCTTCCGACGGAAGAGGCCACGCCCATGCCGGTGGACCGGATGGAGGTGGGATACAGCTCCGGCGTGTAGGTGTAGATCACCGCGAAGGAGCCGGTCATGAAGAACGACAGGCAGAAGCCGCACAGGGTGATGGCCGCGTCGGCCCGGGCCACGGACAGGAAGTAGGCGGCCATGGCGCCCAGGAACAGGAACAGGACGATGGTCCACTTCCGGTCCAGGTGGTCGTTGAGGAAGGCGGCGATGTAGCTGCCGGGGATCTGCGCCAGGAACATGATGAAGCTGAAGCCGAAGCTCTTGGTGATGGTCATCCCCTGCTTCACCAGGAGGGTGGGGATCCAGGTGAAGAACCCGTACATGGAGAAGGTGATGGTGATCCAGAGGATCCACAGCATGAAGGTGGTGCGGGCGGTGCGCGGGGCCCACAGGGCGGCCAGGTTCTGGAACAGGTTGCCGGTCCTGCGCGCCCCCATGGGCGGGATCTTCACGTCCTCGAGCGGGGGCAGCGCCTGGCCCTGGCTGGCGAAGAAGGCCTCCATGCGGTCCACCACCTGCGCGGCTTCCGCCGACCGGCCGCGCTGCATGAGCCAGCGGGGCGATTCCGGCAGGGCCCGGCGCCACCACAGCAGCATGATGATGGGCAGGAAGGTGATCACCTGGGCGATCCGCCAGCCGTGCGCCGAAGCGGGCACGATGAAGTAGCCGATGAGCGCGGAGAACACGTAGCCGAACGACAGGAACCCGGACAGGGAGCCGATGAAGCGGCCCCGGAACCGGCTCTGCACGAACTCGCTGAGGTAGGGCGCGATGATGGCGCTTTCCGCCCCCACCCCCAGGCCCGCCACCACCCGGGACCAGAACAGGAACTGCCAGTTGGGCGAGAAGGCCGCCACCAGGGTGGCGAAGGTGTAGATGAACAGGGCGTACATCATCACCTTGCGCCGGCCGATCAGGTCGCCCAGGGTGCCGGCGGTGAAGGCTCCGATCAGGTAGCCGATCATCACCGAGCTGCCCAGCACCCCGGCCAGGCTGTTGCTCAGGCCCCACAGCTTCATGACCGGGGCAAGGATGAACGCGATCATGGCCGCGTCCATGCCGTCGAAGGTGTAGCCCAGCCCGCCCATGAACAGGAGCCGCATGTGCGGCTTGCCGAACGGCAGGCGCTCCAGCCGCTTCAAGGTGTTCAGATCGGCCTCAGCGAAGCCGGCGTTCGGAACCGCAGGAGTCATGGCGTCCTTCCCTCGGAAAGCAATCCGTTGCGTGTCTTTTCTAGCGCGCCGCCCAGGCCCGCAGCAGGGCGTCCACCACCGGGACCGCCCTGCCCAGGAACTCCTCCGCCACCTGGAACCTGGGGTGGTGGTGGGGCGCGGTGGTGCCTTCGGGGGTGGTGGCCAGGAAGAAGAACACGCCGGGCACGTGCTTGAGATACTCGCCGAAATCCTCGCCGCCCAGGTTGGGCTCGGCGAACCACATGAAGCTCTCCGGCCCATGGGTTCCGGTCACCGCGGCCGCCACCAGGTCGGCCAGCGCGGGGTCGGCATTGGCGGTGAGCGGCGTCACCAGATCGGTGTGCACCGTCGCCTCCACGCCATGGAACAGGGCCACCCCCCGGGCCAGCTGGTCCAGCTGTCCGATCATGGCCGGCAGGTCCTCCAGGCTGGTGTTGCGCATGGTGCCGGTGACCACCGCCTCGCCGGGGATGACATTGGCCGCCGCGCCGGAGTGGATCGAGCCCACCGTGACCACCGTCGGGTGCACCGGGCTGGCGCCGCTGTAGCGCGCGGTCTGCAGCGTGGTGACGTAGTGGCAGGCCGCCAGCAGGGCGTCGGCCGCCAGGTGCGGGTTGGAGCCGTGGGCGCCGCGCCCCTTGAAGTTCACCTCGAACGTGGTCCCGGCGGCCATCACCGTGCCCTTGCGGGTGCCGAAGCAGCCGCGCGGCAGTTCCGGGAAGATGGAGCCCACGTGCATCCCGGAAATGGCCGCCACGCCTTCCAGCGCGCCCCCCTCGACCATCTTGCGGGCGCCGTGGAAGCCCTCTTCCCCGGGCTGCAGGATCAGCCGCAGCCGGCAGGGCAGGGGGGCCCGGCCGAGGGTGAAGTGCCGGGCGATGCCCAGCGCCACGGCCATGTGGGCGTCGTGGCCGCAGGCGTGCATCCGTCCCGGGAACCGGGAGGCGTAGTCCGCGCCGGTGTCCTCCTGGATCGGCAGGCCGTCCATGTCCGCCCGCCAGGCGAACAGGGGGCCCTGGGTGCCCAGGTCCACGATCATCCCGCAGCCGATCCGCTTGGGCACCAGGCCCATGCCGCGCAACGCCTGTTCGCAGTACTCCGCGGTGAGCGGCAGGTCCATGCCGATCTCGGGGATCCGGTGCAGGGCCCTGCGGTCATCAATTATCTTTTGCGATTCCAAGCTGATTCTGGGCTGCATGGGGCACATTCCTCTCCTGTATGAAGCTTCGGGTTACCAAGATGATATGGCAATAACATGGTAAATCCACCGCGACCGATTTCACTCCCGGCGGCATGCTGCCAGGCAAGTACCAAAGCCGTTGTGATGGAATAGCCTTGTCCGTTCCTGGCGGCCCCGGCATAAGTGGCTGTAGCGGAAAGACGAGGTCGGGCCATGGTCATTCCGTGACGGCCACAAAAATAGGGCCGGGCTTGAAGCCCGGCCGACGTTTCCCGCTTGACCGTCCATGCAAGCCCGCGCTACAGACCCTTGAGAATATCCGCCTTGTGAGCCTTGTACTCCTCGTCATTGATGAGGCCCTTCTGCTTCAGCTCCTCCAGCCGGAGCAGGCGGCTCTTCGTGTCCATGGACTGCTGGGCTGTGGTCGGCGGGGGCGGGGGCACCAGACCGCTGGCATTGGGATCCTTATCAACCTTGTTGCGCACTTGAAGGGCGCGGGTGAAGTCGTTGCCCAGGTCCATGGTCAGGGACCATATGATCTTATCCATGAGCAGTTCGAAGTTCTTGTTCACGGTTTCCCGGTCGTTGGCCTCCTCGCGGGTACGGAAGGCCATCAGCAGCTTCCCGTCCTTGTTCACGATCTGCCCTTCCACCCCCATGGTGGCCGAGAACGACCCGAAGGAACTCCGGTCCACGGAACTCATCTCGACCACCGTCATGGACAGGACGTTGGGGGAGTCGGGCGTGGCGATGCGGCGGAGGGCGTAGGGCAGGTAGTCCACCACGTTGGTGTAGGGATCGTCGATCTCGGCGGCCACCTGGACCCGGCCGACGGTGAAGCCCTCGGCCCCTTTCCACTCGGGGCTGAGCCAGATCTTGCCGATGTGCTTGGCGGATTTCATCTGGGCGTAGACGTTGGGCGGAAAGGTCCGCACCTCCGCCGCCAGGCTTGGCTGGAGGGCGGCTGAAAGCAGGATCAGGGATCCAAGAACCATTTTTTTCATCAGGGTGCTCCAGGGAAAAGAACCAATCTTGAGACTGACAAGCATGATGCCACAACCCGCCGCCCGGACGCCAAGTCCACGCCTGGCCCGGTTCCCATCAAGGAGGATCCAGCATAGACATGTGGAGTAAAAGTGCCGTTTAACATAATACATTTATTAAGTGCTAGAGCGTGAATTTAAACTATTGAAATTACGTTGCTTACATTAAAAAGGTGGACGAACGCAAGATTTTCTATGTTTTTTTTCCGTTTCCAAGATTCGGGGTGTTGTATATTCCTTGCAACACCACTCGTTCTCTCTGATCAGTGTCCCCTGTCCCCTATTGGAGGTCTCGTGAAGCCAAGTTTGAAAGCCGCACCACTGCTGCTTCCACGCTTGGCTTCTCGTGTCTCCAGCGGAACGGTGCCCGGGGCGACCCCCGGATTCGCCGCCCGCACCTAGCCAACCCTCTTTGCCACTGTTCCACCTTGCCTGCAACTCCATGCAAGCAACTTCCCAAAAGGAGAAGACAGAAATGAGCCGCCTTCGCAACGTAACTACCGCCCTCGCAGCCGTGCTGCTGACCGCTCCCGCCGCCATGGCCTACGACATCCAGATGCCCGGCAACGACACCAAGCTGAGCGTCTACGGGTTCGTCTACGCGCTGACTGAGTACTACACCACCGGCGCTTCCGAGACCAACTCGTCCTACCTGATGGACAAGGGTTCTTCCAACATGGGGAATGTCCTGAACCAGACCAAGACCCCTGGCAACAACCTGCTGATGAGCGTCCAGCCCAGCCGCTACGGCTTCGCCAGCGTCACCCCCACCGCCGCCTTCGGCGACATCACCACCAAGATTGAATTCGATATGAACGGCGTCACCACCGCCGGCACCGCCTTCCATATGCGCCATGCCTATGCCACGGTCGGCAACTGGGTCTTCGGCCACACCTACACCGCCTGGATCGACCTCGACGCGCTGGCTGACGAAGTTGACTGGCAGGGCCTGATCGGCACCCCCGCGTACGACACCCCTCGCCGCCCCCAGATCCGCTACACCTTCAACTTCGACAAGAAGAACAAGTTGGCTGTGTCCGTTGAAAACAACAAGGGCTTGGACGGCGACTCCTATACCGCTGCCGGCACCGCTCCCTCGACCACCCCTGCCGGCGTTCAGGATGGCAAGATTCCCACCCTCGTCCTCGCCTACACCTATTCGGATACCTGGGGCCACATCGGTGTTCGTGGCGTGACCATGAACCATGCCGAGTTCATTCCTGCCACCGCCGGCGTTGACTCCGTCCACTTCAACAAGCAGGGCGGCGCGGGCATGGTTTCCGGCGACGTCAAGTTCGGCAAGGACGACCTGGTCTTCAGCGCCTACTATGGCTCCGGCCTTGGTGATTACGGCTACGGCACCCAGTCCGCCAACTTCGTGAACACCACCGCCAACCCGGAGGCTGTCTACCTCTACAAGAACGTTGGCTGGACGGTCGGCTACACCCACGTCTTCACCCCCACCTGGCGCGCCAATGCCGTCATCAGCGGCGTGAACTTCAAGGGTGATTCCGATATCGCCACCACCAACGGCACCAACGGCACCGACACCAAGAGCCGTCTGGACTACCTGGTCAACTGCTTCTACACCGTCAACAAGAACACCCAGTTCGGTCTTGAGTACTTCCAGGAGCGCGCCCGGCCGTTCGGCAAGGGCCTGGTCCTGACCGACAACGGCAGCTATGCCAACTCCGCCACCTCCGGCCGTGTTGAGTTCGTGCTGCAGGCGAAGTTCTAAACCACAAGCGCAACGGAAGGGTCTTCAGACCGCATTTATCTGACTACCCTGCCGTCCATTTCCGCGCGAGAATAGCCGTTCCCCCCGCTCCTTGGGGGGTTCGGCTTGTATAGAGGGATCCATGGACCAGGCGGCACCGCTCCTTTCTCTCCAGAACATCTCCAAGGATTTCTACGGCAACGTCGTGCTTTCGGATGT
>JARLGP010000253.1 GCA_031292735.1 Holophaga sp. | reverse complement strand
TCGCCGGTGACCCGGTCGTCGAAGCGCATGCCCAGGGCCAGGATCAGGTCGGCCTCCTGGATCGCCAGGTTGGTCCATGGCGAGCCGTGCATGCCCATGAAGCCCAGGAACAGCGGGTGCCCGGCCGGGAATCCGCCCAGTCCCAGGAGGGTGGCGGCCACCGGGATCCGGGCGGTCTCGGCGAACCGGATCAACGCGTCGCTGGCGCCCGACAGGATCACCCCGTGGCCGGCCAGGATCAGCGGCCGGGAGCTGGACCGGATCATGGCCAGGGCCTGGTCCAGGTCGGCCTGGGGCACCTCCGGCGCCAGGTGGCGCAGGTGGCGGGTGGGCGCGGCCTGCTCCCAGTCCGGAGCGACGCCGGCCAGCAGGGCCTCTTCGGTAAGATCCAGCAGCACCGGGCCGGGCCGGCCGCTCCGGGCCAGGGCGAAGGCCTCGCGGATGGCCGGAACGATCTGTTCGGCGCGTTCGATCAGGTAGTTGTGCTTGGTGATGG
Organism: Holophaga sp.; assembly: GCA_031292735.1. The sequence goes on along the minus strand of JARLGP010000253.1, from coordinate 15,464 downwards.
GCAGGGTCACGCCGGGCACGTCCACGTCCAGGAAAGGGTCCGAACCCATCTGGCGGGAGCCGGCCTGGCCGGTGATGGCCACCAGCGGCACCGAATCCATCATGGCCGTGGCCAGGCCGGTCACCAGGCTGGTGGCGCCGGCCCCGGAGGCGCACAGCACCACCCCCACCCGGCCCGAGGCCCGGGCGTAGCCGTCCGCCATGTGCGCCGCGCCCTGCTCATGGCGGGCCGGCACGCAGCGCACGGTGCCATCGGCCGCGGGGAGCCCGAACGGCTCCCCGGCACAGCCGAACACCACCTCCACCCCTTCCCGTTGAAGGCATTCCCAAAGAAGTGTCGCGCCAGTGTGTGCCAAGGTGGGTTCCGATCGGATGCGGCCCGCGGGCCAGGATGGGGGAGCGAAAAAAAGCCCCGCGACCTTGTGGGGTGCGGGGCGGTGGGCTGTTCTGGAATGCTGTGCCTAGCCGGCCCTCGCTCCGAAGGAAAGGCTTACCAGTACCAGCAGCAGGGCCGCGCCCGGACGGGCGGGGCCGACCAGGGGAGCGGAGAACCGGCAGGAAGAAAGCATGTTCCAGTTGTAGGGGAATCCCCCCGCCCGCGTCAACGAGGAATGCGCTGCATCAGCCATTCGAATGGTTCCATTGACGCGGCACCGGTCCGTTCAGCGCGCCGGCCCGGGCCGGAGCAGGCCCTTCAGGTCCACCGGCGCGCGCAGCATGCCGGCGCGCAGCATGAAGTCCATGTCCTGGCCCAGGGCCGCCCGTTCCGCCGGACCGAACTCCGCGGTGAAGTGGCTGCCGTCGGCCAGCGCGCGCGCCTCGGCCAGATCGATGCCCTGTTCCCGGGCGCCGATGAGCAGGGCCTCCTCCCGGTGGCCGGCGATCCACTGCAGGGCCGACCGGTGCACCGCCACGTAGAGGTCCACCAGCTGGGGGTGGTCGCGCAGGAAGCCGCCCCGCGCCGCCACCACCAGCTGCGGCTTGATGGTGCCTTCGGCGCTGGCCACCACGTGGGCGCCCGCGGCCTGCGCCTGCAGCACGCTGGCGGCGGCCAGCAGGGCGGCGTCCACCTGGCCGGAAAGCAGCGCGGTGCGGGCCGCCGGGATGTCCATCTGCAGGAAGGCCACGTCGCGCATGGACAGGCCCGCCCGTTCCAGGGCCGCCGCCAGCAGCTGGTGCAGCGCCGTGCCCTTGGGCCCCGCCACCTTCCTGCCCTTGAGGTTGGCGGGGGTGACGATGGCCGGGTCCTTGGCCACGATGGCGAACAGCCCGGTGGGGCGGCTGAAGCCGGAAACGATGCGCACATCGTTGCCCCCCGCCGCGGCCAGGATCACCGAGGTGGTGTTGATCACGCTGGCGATGTCCAGGGAGCCCGCGGCCATGGCCTCGGTCTGCTTGGCCCCGGAGTCGATCTCGTAGAACCGCGCCGTCACTCCCGCCTGGGCGAAGGCCTGCTGGATCATGCCGCGCTTGACCGCGACGATCAGCGGCAGGTTGAAGGGCGACTTGACGTAGGAGATGCGCACCACCGGGCCGGCCGCGCCCAGGGCGGCGGCCCACAGCAGAACCATCAGCAGCGACAGACAACGTTTCATGGCATGACCTCCTGGCCGGCGCCCAGCAGCTGCGCCAGCGCGTCCTGGATGCGGTGGACCGCCGCGCTGCGCAGGTCCCGGGGGCGCGCCAGCGCCACCGGCTCGTCCCGGACGATGCGTCCGCCGCGCAGCACCACCACCCGGTCGCCCAGGTAGATGGCCTCGGCCAGATCGTGGGTGACGAACACCACGCTCATGGCGCGCAGCGCCAGGATCGCCAGCAGCTCGTCCTGGAGCCGGCGCCGGAGCGGGGCGTCCAGGGCGGAAAAGGGCTCGTCCATGAGAAGCAGTTCCGGATCCCGCACCAGCGCCCGGCCCAGGGCCACCCGCTGGGCCAGCCCCCCGGACAGCTGGTCCGGATAGGCCCCCCGGAACGCCGCCAGGCCGAGCAGCTCCAGGGTCTCCCGCACCCGGTCCAGGCCGCTGCGGGCCGCCCGCCCCGGGCCCAGGCCCAGCAGCACGTTGCCCTCCACGGTCAGCGAACGCAGCAGCCGGGGTTCCTGGAACACCACCCCGAGCCGGGCTTCCGCCCGCCACACGGTGCCGGCGTCGGGCCGGTCCAGGCCCGCCGCCAGCCGGATCAGGGTGGTCTTGCCGCACCCCGAGGGGCCCACCACAGTGACGATGCCCCGGGCGGCCAGCTCCAGGTCCACCCCGTCCATGGCCCGCACCACCTCGCCCCCCACCCGGAAGTTCCGGTGCACCCCATGGAACCGCAGCACGGCGCCGTCCATCACGCCTGCCACTGCGCCCTCACGTCCAGCCATGGCAGCAGGCGGGAAGCTGCCAAGTGGGCCGCCCGGTCCAGCAGGAAGCCCAGCAGGCCGATCACGAAGATGCCGGCGAACACCACGTCGATCCGGGCCATCTCCTCGGCGTCCAGGATCCAGTAGCCCAGGCCCGACGTGGCGGCGATCATCTCGGCCCCGATGATGGCCCGCCAGCTGTAGCCCAGGCCCAGGCGCAGGCCGTTCAGCAGGCTCGGCACGCTTTCCGGGAACTGGATGCGCTGCAGGATGCGCAGCCGGGAGAAGCCCAGGCTCCGCCCCATCTCCACCAGGCGCGGGTCCACCCCGCCCAGGCCGGTCACCGCGCCCATGAACACCGGGAAAAACGAGGTCAGCACGATGAGCGCCAGCTTGGAGGATTCGCCCAGCCCGAACCACAGGATCAGCACCGGGATGAGCGCCAGGGGCGGAACGTTGCGGAGCATGGTGAGGATCGGGTTGAAGGCGGCGGTGAGCCCGGGGGCGAAGGAGGCGAGCACGGCCAGGGGCAGGGCCAGGCAGATGGTGATGCCGAAGCCCTCCCCCACCCGCAGCAGGGAGGCGCCCACGTGCCGGGCCAGCTCGCCCCTCGCCCCGGCGTCCAGGATGGCCGCAAGCACCCGCATGGGCGACGGCAGCAGGTAGGGGTTGATCCAGCCCGCCGCCGAGGCCGCCTGCCACAGGGCGAGCAGCCCCAGGATCGGCAGCAGCTGGATCAGCGCCTTCCGGAATCCCGCAGGGCTACGCGTCGCATTTGACATCAATCGGCTCCCCGAACCTGTTCAGCATGGGCTTCCCCCATGGTCCCATGGAACGGAAGGGGAGCGCAGCTCACATGCCGGTGAACACCGAGGTTTCCCAGCTGGTCTCGGAGCTGGGATAGAGGGTGAGCGCCGCCCCGCCCAGGGCCGTGGCGGCGGTGCCGGCCGACAGGTTGCCCTTGCAGAAGGTGTCGAGCAGCCGGACCGTCTCCAGCGGGTGTTCGATGGGGAAGCCGTGATCGTAGCCCTGTCCGGCGCCGATGAGGACGGCGGTCACGGTGGCGCCGGCCCGCTTCATGTCGTACTTGGAGGTCTGGGCATAGTTGTCGTAGATCACCTGGTCCCCCCGCCAGGTGGCGAAGTCGGTGGCCGCCTTGACCCACAGGATGTTCTTGCCGGCGAGGGCGGTGCCCAGGGCCCCGGTGCCCGGGATGGTGACGGTGGTGCCGTCCGAGTTGGGGGTGGGGGCCACCACGTCCTGGGGGGAAACGTTGAACCGGTGCGCGTAGTACAGGGACTGCGGCATGTACTGGATGGTGAGGCAGTCGTTCAGCGAGTTGAGGTAGGCCGGGGTGACGGCGAACCCGCCGGGATCGGTGAAGGTGAAATGGTTGATGTCGTACTGGAGGATGTCGTTGTACACGGTCATGTTCCACACCGAGCCGATGTCCGCCAGGGTGCGCTGGTCGCCCTGCCAGGAGCGCTGCTGGAAGTAGGTGGCCACGATGCCGGCCGCGTCGTTGCCGGTTTCGATCCAGTCCCCGGCGGCCCAAACCTTGCCGTTGCCATCGGTGCCCGCCGTGGAGGCGTTGAACGACACCCGGATCCCCCGGGTGCCGATCCCGGTCAGGCTGACCACATCGGTGTAGCGCGCCGGGTTGGCGATCAGCATGTCCAGGGCGACGCCGAACCCCAGGGAATAGCCCACCAGGGTCACCCCGGTCTTCGGGAAATCCTGGATCTTGTCCATGACCTTGTCGAAGTCCGCCGCGAAATCGTTCAGGGATTTGATCGTGGTGTTGTAGCTGGAATTGCCGCTGCCGCGGTAATCGAAGGTGTACACGGTGTAGGCGGCGTTCAGGTCCATGTCGGCCCGGAACACGTCGAGCACGCCGTTGAAGCAGGCGCCCGAGGTGTTGTTGCCGGGCACCAGCACGAGGGTCCTGGGGCCGTTGCCCACCTTGCGCACGTAGATGCTTTCCTGGGGATCCGCGGGCAGCACGCCGGACACGATGACCGGTCCGACCCCGACGGTGCCCACCGCGTCCGCGTTGGTGCCGTTGGCGCCGTTGCTTCCGTTGCTGCTGCTGCAGCCGGTGAGCGCGAGGCCGAGGGCCATGCAGAGGGCGGGGCCGATCCTTTTCAGGTCCATGGTGCAGCTCCTTTCAGAGGGTTCAGGGCAGGATGCTGTGGCCCGATGGCAGGGGGAATAATGCAGGTGCATTACCCTCGAAAAAATAGTTGGGTGCCCAGGCGGGGAAAAGTAGGTGAAAATGGCCGCAGCTTCCCCGCCCGGATCAGCAGTCGCAACCCCAATCGAGAAATCGTATGGACGCTTTCGTCGAAGATCTGACCCGCATCTACCGGCTCGCCGCGGCGACCCCCATCCAGGAATTCCCGGGCCGCGCCCTGGGCCTGCTGCGCGAATGGATCGACTTCGACGGCGCCGTGTTCGGCTTCGGCGAAACCACCCCGGACCGGCTGAGCATCGACGGCGTGTGCATCTACCACCGGGCCCCTGCCCTCCTCACGGAATACGCCGAGGTTTCGCGGCTGGACCCGGTGACCCGGTCGTTCGTGCGCCGGCCCCGATCCATCCAGAACGTGGATACCGAGGCGCGGTATGCCGGCAAGGAGAACGATCTGCTGGCCCGCTTCGCCCGGTGCCACGATCTCCGCCACCTGCTCCTGGTGGGCGACCAGAACGAGCTCCAGAGCCGGCTGCGCTGGATCGTCCTGTACCGGGGCACCCACAAGAGCTTCGAGCCCTTCGAGGTGATCCGCATGTCGGCGGCCTGGGAGCACATCCGGTGCGCCCTGGATCTGAACCGCGCCCACGAACTGGACCTGCACGCGCCGCCCGGGGACCGGCGCGCCCTGGCCCTGGTGTCCCCCGCCGGCGTGTTCGAACTCGTCGACCAGGCCTTCCTGGATGTCCTGAGGAGGGAATGGCGCGATCTCCCGGACACCCGCCTGCCCCTGGCCGCCCTGGGCCCGCTCCAGTCCGGCCGGCCCTTCACCGGTCGCCAGGTGGAAATCGCCTTCATCCGGCGAGGCGACCACATCCTGTGCGAGGCCCGCGGGCTCGAGGCGCACGCGCGGCTGAGCGCGCGGGAAGGCCAGGTGGCGACCTACTATTCCATCGGCAAGAGCTACAAGGAGATCGCCAAGCTCCTGGGCAGCTCCCCCAACACCGTGCGCGTCCAGTTGGCGCGGATCTACCAGAAGCTGGGGATCAAGGACAAGTCCGTGCTGGCTTCGGCGCTCACCCGGCGAGCGGAAGGTTCCCGCTAGGTTGGACTATCACCGGCCGCTTCACGCTCGTAAGATCGGGTATCCAATGGAAAGGATCGAGGGAGAATGGGAATGCCGATTTCGCGGTATGATTTCCAATGCTAAGACGCTATGCGGATCAAATTCTAAATCTGTATAATTTCGTGGACGGGATCCTGATCTGTAACAGTACAGGTCATGTGGAATATTATACCAACTTCAGGCCTGACATCAATTCCTTGACCGAAGAAGAAGTCCTGGGCAAGCACATCCTGGAGGTCTACCCGCATCTGGATCCGAACGAGAGCTGCATCCTGAAGGTGCTGAAATCCGGCGAGCCCATCTACAACGAACTGCAGAATGTCATCAATCTCCACGAAGAAAACATCCGAGTGGTCAACACCACCCTTCCCATCAGGGCGGACGATTCCAGCATCATCGGCGCGGTGGACGTCTCCCGTTTCCTGGATCACGAATATATCCGGAAAGATGTCACTTTAACGTTAAAGAAGATGGATCATAGCCGGTCTAATTATGACCTTTACACCCTGGACGACATCTACAGCGAGTCGACCTTCTTTTCCAAGATCAAGGAGAAGATCAAAAAAATCGCGAACACCTATTCCAACGTCATGATTTTTGGAGAGACCGGGACCGGCAAGGAAATGTTCGCCCAGGCCATTCACAGCCAAGGCCTGAGACGGAAGGGGCCGTTCATTTCCCAGAACTGTGCGGCCATCCCGTTCCCCCTCCTGGAAGGCCTCCTGTTCGGCACCGAGAAGGGCAGTTTCACGGGGGCGGTGAACCGGCCGGGACTGTTCGAACTGGCCAGCGGAGGAACGCTGTTCCTGGACGAGATCAATTCCATGGACATGGCCATGCAACCCAAGATCCTGAAGGCGATCGAAGAGAAGCGGATCCGGCGGATCGGCAGCAACCGGACGATAAACCTGGATCTGCGAATTATTTCCGCCTTGAACGAGGATCCGAACCAGGCGGTGGAACGGGGCCGGCTGCGCGAGGACATCTTCTTCCGGCTTTCCACCATCCTGATTCAAATACCGCCCCTGCGCGATCGCCGTGAAGACATCCGGTACTTGACGAACTCGTTCATTCGGGATTTCAACGCATCGATGAACATGAATGTCACCGGGGTCACGGATGAGGTGGAGCAGATCTTCAACCAGTATCAGTGGCCAGGCAACATCCGGGAGTTGAAGAACATCATCGAGGGCATCTTCAATTTCATTACCGGGGATATCATCAAGTCTTCCGATCTTCCGGAGTACGTCCTGAGTTCAACCCATCTGTCCGGGTATACGCGAAGCAACAAATATGAATTGGAGCTTCCTTTGCCGGAATACATCTGGAACCTGGAGAAGAAGATCCTCGTCGACACCCTGGAGGCATCGAAAAACCTCACCGACATGGCGAACCGGCTCAAGATTTCAAAACAGGCGCTGAATTACAAATTGCAGAAGTTCAGCATCCCATACACCAAGCGGGCAGACAGGCCATCCTAGTGGACCGGTTCTGAATTTCAATCCCGTTTTTATCCATTTTCCATTCCTGTTCATGCGTCAGCGGACGCCATGGTCCCGTCAGAGCTTGAGGGCGGCCCGCAATCTAGCCTGCTCGTCCCGGTAATGGGACATGAGGGTCGCCGCCAAGCCGAAATCGTGCGCGGCGATGGTGCCGAGGTAGCTGCTCAGGACGGGTTCGTCGTAGGTCCCATCAGGCAGCCTGGGGTTCTTGGCCTGGATGATGGCCTGCGCTTCCTGAAAGGTCAGACCTTCGGACTCAAGCGTCTTGGTCATCCCGCTCGGGGTGAGCGGAACCACAGGGCTGTGGGCGGGAGGAACCACCAGGCTGCTGGGGGGCGCCATGGGGGCTTTCGACTCGATCGTGCCCAGTTCCGCCATCGCCTGCTTGAGCTCGCCAAAACCATGGTAGCCGTGCTCGGCGAGGATCGGCAGGATGACCCCGTAGACGCTCAGGGCGGCCATGCTGCCGGGATAGCTCAGGGCCTCGGGGTCCACGTCCGCCATGCTGGTGACCAGGGTGTCCAGGAGGTGCTTCGCGCCCCCAAGGTCCACCTGGCCCTTCCTGGCCATTTCCAGCGCCTTCAAACTGGACACCAGGTCATCATCCTTCAGGCTGGATAGCCAGGCCTGGGCTCTGGTATCGGCGGCCGACCCGTTGGGGGGCGCCGCGAAAGCCGCTTGCATCGCCATGGCCATGAGGACTGGAATGAGGATTTTTTTCAATTTCGCTCCTTGAACGGTGTTGATGCTTAATTAATATGTGCGATGAGGCATGAAAGTTTCAGGCCGTTCTGAAATCAAGGATCGAATCTTCGTTGGAATGATTCCGGTGCGCTGGGCGAGGTGAAGGCGTTGCCGTTGCCCTGCTGCTCGTCGGCCGGGGGCGCCGCGTCCAGCGGCATGAACGGGCTCACCGCGGGCGCCCCGGCCAGCAGCTTGGGCAGGGACACCAGCAGGGTCTCTTGGGACACCGGAACGCGGATCCGGCGCACCACCTTCGGGCCGTCCTTGACGGTGATCTCCACCCGGTGCCCCTGGCCCTGCACCTTGGCCATGTCCCGGTCGCCGGCGCCCAGGTCGATGGGCTCCTGGCCGTCCACCGACACGCTGAGGCTTTCGGCGGCCTTCACCGAGCCGTCCTCGGCATCCTTGTTGTCCAGGATGAGGGTATGGCCCTTGCCCAGGCTGAACACCAGCCAGATCAACCCGGCGTAGACCACGAGCAGGACGCAGCGCACCACCCGCCGGCGCTGCTTGAGCTTGGGATCCATTACCCTCACTTGGCACCTCCATCCGCGGCCACGCCGCCGCGCAGCCCTTCGCGCAGCCGTTCCGCCTCGCGCCGGCTGCGCCAGGCGTAGAGCACCAGGGACAGGGCGATGACGCCGTAGCCGATGAACTGCCGGAAGTACTCGCCGATCATGGCCTCGCCGAACAGCTTCTGGCCGGCGCCGGGGGAGACCACGAACAGCACGTGCAGCAGGCAGACGCCGATGAACACGTTGGGGATGGTGGCCTTCTTCACCGAGGCGCCACCCACCAGGATCGCCGCCACCGCGAAGAAGCTGGTCTGGTCATGGGCGTTGTAGGTGGCCATGTTGCCCATGTTCTGCAGGAAGATGATCTGGCCGATGGTGGCCAGCACGGTGGAGATGATGATGGCGATGATCCGGGTGCGGTCCACCGGCACCCCGGCCGATTCGGCCACGTGCATGTCGTGCCCCACGGCCCGCATGTCCTGGCCCAGCTTGGTCTTCTTGAACCAGATGATGAACACGCACAGGGCGGCGATCACCAGGAAGGTGGCGATGGGCAGCACGAACGGCCCCACGTGGAACGGCAGCAGGTTGTCCAGGGTCTGGCGGACCCCGTCCAGGTTCAGGGTGTTGCGGATGCCGTAGCCCCGGGACAGCACGATGGCCTTGGAGCGCACCGGGATCACCGAGCCCATCAGGTAGAGCACCACGAACTGGTAGACCCCGTTGATGAAGAACGCCAGGATGTAGCCGGTGACCATCTCCCGGCCCTTGGCGTTGTTCAGCACCACGCCGCAGATCCAGCCCATGACCAGGGACACCGGCAGGCTCACCAGGGCGGCGAACACCAGCCCGTAGACCCCCACCAGGTTGTAGTTGACCGCCAGGATCAGGCCGAACTGGCCGGCCATGGCGCCCAGGGTCATGCCGAAGTTGAGGCCCATGCCGGCGTAGATGGGCAGCAGCAGGGCCAGCACCAGGAACGAATCGCGGCCCAGCCGGGTGATCATCTCCTGGCCGATGTAGACCAGGGACAGGCCGGAGGGCTTGATGGCCAGGACGGTGACCACCAGGAACAGGAGGATGACCGCGTTCTCCCGCAGGAAGCGGCCCAGGGACCGATGGCCGTTCATTTGGACACCTTCGTTTTCCGGGTTAGGGCGTAGATGATGATGCCGTTGGACACGACGATCCGCACCACCTCGGACATGTCGGTCTGCAGCCAGGAGTTGATCACCGACGGGGTCATGGTGAGCAGGCCCTGGAACAGGAAGGTGCCCACCACCACGTTGAGCATGCTGGCCTTCTTCACCGAGGCGCCGCCGATGAGGATGGCGGCGATGGCGGTGAACGGCATGGCCAGGGGCGCGCCGTACAACTGGATGAAGCCGAAGCTCTGCTGGTAGACGATGATGCCCACGGCCCCCAGCATGGTGGAGATCACCACCGAGATGGTGCGCATCTTGTCGACGCTGATGCCCGAAGCCCGGGCGTAGTCGGGGTTGGAGCCCACCGCGGTCAGGGCGGTGCCGGTCCGGGTGCGCAGGAACAGCCACATGAAGAAGGCGCCCAGCACCGCGAACAGGATCTCGCCGGTGGGGAAGCGGAAGAACGGCCCGATCTTCACCACCCCGAAGTCGTTGAGGATGTGGATCCAGTAGTTCTCCACCGAGATGGTGGTGCGCAGGCCCTTGCCGGCGTAGCCCCAGATCATGTCCGGCGCCGTGTACGGCAGCAGCAGCCACATGATGCACATGAACATGACGCCCGCGAAGCCCACATACATGGCGATGGTCATCTCCTCGCCCTTGACCTTGTTCAGCAGCTTCCCGTAGAGCCAGCCGAACAGGATGGCGAAGGGGGCGCTGAGCACGATGGCGCCGAAGAAGCCCTCGGCGCCCTTCAGGCCGAACTGCACCGACAGGGTGGCGCCCAGCAGGCCGGCGATGATGCCCAGCGACAGGCCGAAGTTGAGCCCGCAGCCGGACTGGATCATGGGCACCAGGGCCAGCACGAAGAAGGCGTTCTGGCCGAACCGGTTGAACACGTCGGACAGCGACGCGTCCACCCGCACGCCCACCAGCGGCGCCGCGAAGAACAGGGCCACCAGGAAGAAGAAGATGATGATCCGGGGCCAGCCGAAATCGGCTCCGAACTGTCTGAGGCTATGCACCGAGGCCCTCCTGCGGGTTGCTGTCACCCAGTCTAGCGTCCGTCATGGCCTGCCCCCTCGGCGCCACGGGGCGCCCGTTCGCCGGTCATGAGCAGACCGAACTCCGCCAGCTCCGCCGTGGGCGGCAGGATGCCGGTGATCCGGCCTTCGTCGACGATGGCCACCCGGTCGCAGATGGCGCGCAGCTCTTCCAGCTCGCTGGACACCATGATGATGGTCATGCCCAGCTCCCGGTTGTACTTGTACAGGGCGTCCAGCACCAGGCGCTTGGCGCCGATGTCGATGCCGCGGGTGGGCTCCGAGACGAACAGCAGTTCCGGTTGAATGGCGAACGCCTTGGCCAGGCAGATCTTCTGCTGGTTGCCGCCGGACAGTTCCATGGCCTTCTGCGCCCCGCTGGTGCACTTGATGCTCAGCAGGTCGATGTAGCCCTCGGTGAGCTGGCGCATGGCCGCGTCGTCCCGCAGCCTGAACAGGCCGCCCAGCACCGGGCGCAGGTACTTGCCCTGGATCTGCATGGCGGTGAAGGCGATGTTCCACTCCAGGCTTTCCTCCAGCAGCAGGCCCACCCCGCGCCGGTCTTCGGACACGAAGGCCATGCCCCGCTGCAGGGCCAGGCGCGGCTCGTTCAGCGGCACCGGCGCGCCGTGCAGCCGCACCTCCCCGCCGGCCGGGAACAGGCCCATGATGCCGTTGGGGATACCCAGCTTGCCCTGCCCGGCCAGCCCGCCGATGCCGAAGATCTCGCCCTGCTTCACGGCGAAGCTCATGTCGCGCACCGTTTCCCCGGGCATGTCCACCCACAGGTGGCTCACCTGGAACAGGTCCTCCTGGAAGCTGCGGGGGCCCTCCCCCACCCGGTCGGCGGCCACCTGGCGGCCCACCATCCAGGAGGCGATGTCGCGCACGGTGACCCCGGCCACCGGGGTGTCCTTGACGATCACCCCGTCGCGCAGCACCACGATCCGGTCGGCCACGTCGATCACCTCGTGCAGCCGGTGGGAGATGAAGATGATGGCGATGCCGGAGGCCGCCAGCTTGCGCAGGGCCTGGATCAGCACCTCCGCCTCGGTCTCGGTGAGCACCGCGGTGGGCTCGTCCAGCACCAGGATCCGGGTCCGCTCCCGGTTGATCTCCCGGGCGATCTCGGTGAACTGCTTGTGCCCCACCGGCATCTCGGAGACCAGGGTGTCCGGATCCAGGTTGACCCCCAGCTTGGCGATGGTGTCCGCCGCGCGCTTGCGCATATCGGCCCGGTCCAGGGTGCTCATGCGGTCGCCGAACACGTCGTTGAGGACGCTGGCGCGCATGGACTCCCGGTTGAGCACGATGTTCTCGGTGGTGGTGAAGCCGGGGATCAGGCTGAACTCCTGGTGGGCCATGCCGATGCCCGCGTCCAGGGCGTCGAACGGGCTCTGGAAACGCACCTCCTCGCCGTCGATGCAGACCTTGCCGTGGTATCCGCCGGTATCCCGGATCACGTTCATGCCGAACAGGATGCGCATGAGGGTGGTCTTGCCGGCCCCGTTCTCGCCCACCAGGCCAATGATCTCCCCGGCCTTGACATCGAAGGACACATCCGACAGCACGACGTTGCCGTAGAAATCCTTGGAGATGTTCTGGAGAGAAAGGAGCGGTGCCGCCTGGTCCATGGATCCCTCTATACAAGCCGAACCCCCCGAGGAGCGGGGGGAACGGCTATTCTCGCGCGGAAATGGACGGCGGGGTAGTCAGATAAATGCGGTCTGAAGACCCTTCCGTTGCGCTTGTGGTTTAGAACTTCACCTGCAGGAGCAGTTCGAGCTGACCGGACTTGGCCGAGTTGGTGGAGGTGCCGTCGCTCTTCAGCACGGTGTTCTGGCCGAAGGTCTTGGCAACGTCATAGAAGTACTCGACGCCGATCTGGGCGTTCTTGGTGTAGCTGTAGTAGACGTTGGCATAGTAGTTGAGCTGGCTCTTGACGTCAGTGCCGGTGGCGGAGTTGGTGGTGGCGATCTGGTCGTTGGACTTGAACACCACGCCGCTCTGGATCAGGTTGGCACGCCACTTTTCGTTGAACACGTGGGTGTAGCCGACGGTCCAGCCCACGTTCTGGTAGGTCTGAACCTGCTGGTTGGCAGAGGTGTTGTAGCCATTGGCGGCGGTTGCGCCAGAGGTGAAGACCGCAGACTGGGCGCCGTAGCCCCAGTCAGCCAGGCCGGTGCCGTCATAGATGCTGAAGATCAGGTCGTCCTTGCCGAACTTGACGTCGCCGCTCAGCAGGCCGCCACCCGTCCACTTGTTCCAGCTGGCGGCACCAACGCCAGCCGTGGCAGGAATGAAGGTCTGGTGGTCGATCGCGATGCCGCGGACGCCGATGTGGCCCCAGGAGTCGGAATAGGTGTAGGAAGCGACGAAGGCGGGAACCTTGCCGTTTTGAATGCCGGCGGGGACGGCGGTGGTCTGAGTGACGGCGCCGGTGGTCGGGTTGGTGGTGTAGCTGGTGACAATGGCCTTCGAGTAGGTGTCGCCGTCCAGACCCTTGTTGACTTCAGCGGAGAAGGCGACCTTGTTGTTCTTGTCGATGGGCAGGGTGTAGCGGATCTGGGCGCGGCGGGGGGTATCGAAGCCGGGGGTGCCGACCGGGCCCTGCCACTCGATGTTGTCAGCCAGGGCATCCAGATCGATCCAGTTGGTGTAGGTGAGGCCCATCAGGAAGTTGCCGACGCTGGCATAGGCATGGCGCAGATGGAACGCGTTGGAGCCCGTGGTGTTGTTCATGTCGAATTCGATCTTGGTGAAGATGTTACCGTAGGCGGCGGTGGGGGTGGTCGACGTGAAGCCGTAGCGGCTGGGCTGCACGCTGAACACGGTGTTGTTGGGGCCCGAGGCGGTCTGGGTGGTGATGTTGCCCTGGCCGGGGTTCAGGTAGCTGGTGTTGGTCCCGGAAGCGCCCGTGGTGTAGAACTCGTCGATGGCGTAGACGAAGCCGTAGACACTCAGCTTGGTGTCGTTGCCGGGCATCTGGATGTCGTAGGCCATGGCGGCGGGAGCGGTCAGCAGCACGGCTGCGAGGGCGGTAGTTACGTTGCGAAGGCGGCTCATTTCTGTCTTCTCCTTTTGGGAAGTTGCCCGCATGGAGTTGCAGGCAAGGTGGAACAGTGGCAAAGAGGGTTGACTTAAGTGCGGGCGGCGGACCCGGGAATCACCCCGGGCGCCGTTCCGCTGGAGACAAGAGAAGCCAAGCATGGAAGCAGCAGTGGTGCGGCTTTCAGACTTGGCTTCACGAGACCTCCAATAGGGGACAGGGGACACTGATCAGAGAGAACGAGTGGTGTTGCAAGGAATATACAACACCTCGAATCTTGGAATCGAAAAAAAAAGCCAAAAAATCTTGCGTTCTCTCATCTTTACTATATAACTCGTTTAAATTTATTAATTTACATACAAATTTGACAAAATAATAAATACATTATGATTAACCTTTCGCAAATTTCGGACCACTATGCTGCATCCTTTATCTTTCAGGACTGGGCCCAACGCAGACTTGGCCCATGGACCCCGGGCTGTGCCATCATGGTGTCAACCTCACCATGGATTCCCTGTCCCGGAGCGTTCGAATGAAAAAACTGGTTCTCGGCTCCCTTCTTCTGTTCGCCATGGGCCTCCAACCGGTCGTCGGGGCGGAGGTGAAAACCCTGCCGCCGCAGGCCTATGCCCAGATGAAGAGCGGCAAGAAGATCGGCAAGATCTGGCTCAGCCCCGCCTGGAAGGGCGCCGAGGGTTTCACCGTCGGAAAGGTCATGGTCGCCGGCGAAGTGGAAAGTGATTACGCCAACGTGATCGACTACCTGCCCTACGCCTTGCGCCGCATCTCCACCCCAGGTTCCACCAATGTCCTGTCCCTGACGGTGGTGGAAATGAGTTCCATGGACCGGGGCCCCTACGGGTCCTTCTCCGCCACCATGGGGGTGGAGGGCAGGATCGATGACAAGGACGGCAACCTGCTGGTGGCCTTCCGCACCCGGGAGGAGGACACCGACCGGGAGACCATCGACAAGAACTTCGAAGGGGCCATGGACCAGATCGTTTGGTCCTTGACCAAGGAACTGGGCAAGGACTTCGCCCGGGTCCTGGAAGTGCGCGAACAAGTTGGCGAGGCCGCCAAGGGCAGCGGACTGGTGCCCCCCGCTCCGGCCCCTCAGGCGCAGTTGGACGTGAAGGGACGCCTGCTTCGGCTCGATGACCTGCTCAAGAAGGGGCTGATCACCCCCGAGGAATACAAGACCCACAAGGAAGAGGTCCTTAAGGGCCTCTAACCTGAGCTCTCATGGATGGTCAAGCAGGACGCGTCGGCCGGGCACCATGCCCGGCCGCGTTTTTAGTGGCCGTTACGGAATAACCATGGCTCGACCCCGTCTTTCTGCTACGGCCACTTATGCCGGGGCCGCGCGAAACGGGAATGGTTGTTCCATTACAACGGCTTAGCTGCCTGCCGGGCAGCATGCCGCCGGGAGGAAAAACGGTTGCGCTGGATTTGCCCTATCATCTTGATATTCCGAATGCCCAACCTGGAGAGGAATGTAAGCCATGCAGCCCAGAATCAGCTTGGAATCGCAAAAGATAATTGATGACCGCAGGGCCCTGCACCGGATCCCCGAGATCGGCATGGACCTGCCGCTCACCGCGGATTACTGCGAACAGGCGTTGCGCGGCATGGGCCTGGCGCCCAAGCGGATCGGCTGCGGGATGATCGTGGACCTGGGCACCCAGGGCCCCCTGTTCGCCTGGCGGGCGGACATGGACGGCCTGCCGATCCAGGAGGACACCGGCGCGGACTACGCCTCCCAGCTCCCGGGACGGATGCACGCCTGCGGCCACGACGCCCACATGGCCG
>JARLGP010000252.1 GCA_031292735.1 Holophaga sp. | reverse complement strand
CTCCTCGGTGCTGAACAGGGCCAGGTCCCAGATCGCCTTCTCCAGGGTGCCGGCGGCGGAGGTCACCCAGCCGGTGATGGCCTGCTCGTGGCGGCCGCGGCTGTTCATGACGTCCACGGGGCTGTTCTGCACCCGGGAGAAGCCCAGCAGCCGCGCGCTGAGGGCGCGGTCCAGGGGGATGGCCGGGCCGAATCCGGCGGCGGCGCCCAGGGGGCAGCGGTCCAGCCGGTCCCACAGGGCCGGCAGGGCCTCCAGCTCCTCCTGCAGGCCCTCGGCGAAGGCGGCGGCCCACAGGCCCCAGGTGGACGGCATGGCCCGGCGCATGTGGGTGTAGCCGGGCAGCGGGGTGTGCTGCTCCCGGCGGGCCAGGTCCAGCAGCGCCGCCACGCAGGACTGCACGGCCCGGCCCAGGTCGAGGATCCGGGTGCGCATGAGCAGGCGCAGGGCGGTGGCCACCTGGTCGTTGCGGGAACGGCCCAGGTGGATGCGCTTGCCGGTGTCGCCCAGCCGCGCGGTGAGCGCGTGCTCCAGGGCGGTGTGGCAGTCCTCCTCCTCGGGCAGGATGGTCAGCTTGCCTTCCAGGGCCTCCTGGCGCAGCTGGCGCAGGGCGCCCACCAGGGCCCGGGCCTCGGCCTCGGGCAGCAGCCCGGTCGCGCCCAGCATGCGCGCGTGGGCGGCGCTGCCTTCGGCGTCGAACGGCATCAGCTGGAGATCGGTCACCGGGTCCTGGCCCACGGTGAACCGGTGCAGTTGCAAATCCAGGGGCAGATCCTTCGCCCAGAGCGCTTCAACCATGATGGGACTCCTGCGACGCCATGAGGGCGTAGGTCAGGACAAGTTTCTCATAGAAGGCCGCGCCGGCCCGCAGCTCGCCCAGGGACAGCCATTCGTCCGGGCGGTGGCTGCGGTAGGTGTCGCCCGGGCCCGCCTTGACCGCGGGCAGGGCGCCCAGGCTGGCCCAGTCGGAGGCGGTGGCGGAGCCGGTGCCGCCCTGGGTGCCGGCGGCGGCCAGGGCGGCGCGCACGATCGCCTCCCGGGGGTCGGTGGCCATGGGCGGGTAGCGGTCCGAGAGCACCGCCACGTCGCTTTCCAGTTCGGCGGTGATCAGGGCGGCCAGGGCGGCGTGGTCCAGGTTGGGGGTGCTGCGCACGTCGATCAGGAATTCGCACAGGTCCGGCACCTGGGTCAGGGGCCCGCCGGCCTTCACCTGGATCACCTGGGCCCGGGTCTCGCCCAGCAGGAGATGGGGCTCGAACCGCAGGCCGTCCAGCCGGGTGATGTCCCGGGCGGCCTTGTGCACGGCGTTGCTGCCCAGGTTGGCGTGGGCCACGTGGGCCGCTTCGCCCCGGGCCCGGCACTGGAGCAGCAGCATGCCCCGCTGGGCGGTGCACACGGTGAGGCCGGTGGGCTCGGCCACCACGGCCGCGTCCAGGGATCCCAGCAGCGGCAGCAGGTTCCGGGCCCCGTCGCCGCTGGTCTCCTCCTCGCAGGTGAAGGCGAACACCGCCCGCCCGCCGAAGTCATGGTCCCGCAGGGCCAGCGCGGCCAGCACCAGGGCGGTCACGCAGCCCTTGGCATAGTTGACGCCCAGGCCGAACAGCCGCTCCCCGGCCCACCAGGGCTTGAAGGGGTCCGAGCTCCAGCCCGCGCAGGGCGGCACCGTGTCCAGGTGGCCCAGCAGCAGCAGGCGCGGCCCGCGGCTGCCCAGTTCGAAGTACAGGTTGGCGCCCTGCCGCCGCACCTGGAAGCCCGAGGCGGTGAGCAGGCCGTCCAGATGGTCGGCCAGGGCCTGCTCGCACCCGGACACGCTGGGAATGGCGACCAGGGCCTCCAGGAGCGCGGCGGGGTCCATCACGCGCCCTCCTCGAGCCTCGCCACCAGCATGGTGCCGCTGCCTTCGTTGGTGAACACTTCGGCCAGGATGGCGTCCGGGCGCACCCCGGAAACCAGATGCACGCTGGCCACCCCGGCGTTCAGCGCCTTGCGCGCGGCGGTGAGCTTGGGCCGCATGCCGTCCTTGATGGCGCCGGCCGCGGCCAGCTGGTCCACCCGCGCCAGGTCGGCCAGGGGCACCAGGCTGCTGGGATCGGCGGGGTCGGCCAGCAGGCCCGGCACCCGCAGCACGAAGAACAGCTTCTCCACGCCCAGGGCCGCCGCCACTTCCGCCGCCACGGTGTCGGCGTTGGTGTTGAGCACCTGGCCTTCGGCGGTGGCGCTGAACGGGGCGATCACCGGCACGAAGCCGCCCTTGAGCAGGTGCTGCAGCAGGGCCGGGTCCACCCCGGCCACGTCGCCCACCATGCCGTAGTCCACGGTCTCGCCGTCCACCAGCACCGGCGGCCGGCGGTTGCCCTTGATCAGCCCGGCGTCCTGGCCCGACAGCCCCACCGCCGGGATGCCGGCGGCCTCCAGGTCGGCGATGAAGTCCATCTGGATCTGCCCCTTGAAGGCCATCTTGGCGGCGTCCAGCACTTCGGGCGAGGTCACCCGGCGCCCGGCCACCTTGTGGGTCTCCAGGCCCATGCTGGCGCACAGCTTGTCCAGCCCGGCGCCGCCGCCGTGGACGATCACCAGCGGGATGGAAAAGCTCCATAGCAGGGCCAGCTGCTCGCACACCGAGCGGCGCAGGGCGGGATCGTCCAGGATGTCGCCGCCCAGCTTCACTACGAACGGGTGGTGGCGGAAGCGCCGCACGTACTGGGCCGCGGAACGCAGGGATTCGAAGGGGTGGGACTGTTGCGGCATGGTTTCCTCGTTATTACTGTTCAAGCAGCCACTGGATGAGCGAGCGCTGCACGTGGAAGCGGTTTTCCGCCTCGTCCACCACCCGGCACCAGGGGCCGTCCAGTACGCCGTCGGCCACTTCCACGTTGCGCCGCACCGGCAGGCAGTGCATGAAGATGGCGTCCTTGGCGGCATGGTCGAAATGCCGGGGCGAGCACAGCCAGTCGGGGTAGGCCTTGACCGCGTCGGGGCCCAGGCCCGAGCCGGTGGCGGGGCCCCAGGCCTTGGCGTAGATCACCTTGGTGCCCCTGGCGGCCTGGTCCAGGTCGTGGGTCACGGCCACGCTGCCGCCGGTGGCCTTGGCGAAGGCCTGGGCCTCGGCCATGACGCTGGGATGCAGCTCGAAGCCCTTGGGGTGGGCCACCCGCACCTCGCAGCCGGTGGCCGCGGCGGTGAGCAGGAAGCTGTTGGGCACGGCCTTGGGCAGCGGCCGGATGTGCGGCGCCCAGGCCAGGGTCACCGGCAGGCCCTTGGTGGCGCCGAAGGTCTCGCGGGCGGTGAGCAGGTCGGCCAGGCCCTGGCAGGGGTGCTCCCGGGCGCTTTCCATGCTGATGGTGGGCACCGTGCCCAGGTTCCGGAAGCCGTTCATGACCGGGTCGGAGTTGTCCACGTCGTCGCTGACGTTGGACGCGAACGTCCGCACCGCCAGCATGTCCACGAAGCGGGAAAGCACCGGGGCGGCCTCCTTGATGTGCTCGGCCCGGTCGCCGTCCATGACGGCACCGATCCGGTCCTCCAGCTTCCACACCCCGTTGCCCACCTCCAGCACGATGCTGGAGCCGCCGCCCCGCGCCATCACGGCCTCGAACGAGGCCCGGGTGCGCAGGGAGGGGTTGAAGAACACCATGCCGAGGATCTTGTCCACCAGGTGCTTGGGATGGGGCCCCTGCTTCCAGGCCAGGGCCCGGGCCAGGATCTCCTCCACTCCGTTGGCGCCGAAATCTTGAATGCCGGTCGCGTGTCGCATGTCAGTTCCCCTGTTTGAAGCTGTGGACGGCGTCGAGCAGGGCGGACACGGCCACCAGGCTCAGGGTGAGGGGCGGCATCAGCCGCAGCACTTCGGGGTTGCCGCTGCCGCCCACCAGGATGCGCTGCTTGAGCAGGTGGGCTTTCAGCTTGGCCGCGCCGCCCGGGACCTTCAGCCCCAGCAGCAGCCCGGTGCCGGCCACTTCGGCCACGCAGGTGCCCTTCAGCCCCTGGCGGATCATGTCTTCCAGGATCAGGGTCTTGGGCATCAGGCCCTCCTCCAGGATCACCTGCAGGGTGGCCAGCAGGGCGGCGCAGGCCAGGGGGCCGCCGCCGAAGGTGCTGCCCAGGTCGCCGGACTTCACCGCCGCGGCCACCGCGCCGCTCATGAGCAGCGCGCCCATGGGCACGCCCGAGGCGATGCCTTTGGCCGAGGTGACCAGGTCGGGCTGGACCCCGTGCCGGCCGGCCACGTAGGGATGGCCCAGCCGGCCCACGCCGGTCTGGACCTCGTCGTAGATGAGCATGCAGCCGGCGGCCTGGGTGCGGGCGCGCAGCTTCTGCAGGAACTCCGGGGTGGCCGGGCGGATGCCGGACATGCTCTGCACCGGCTCCAGGATCACCGCCGCCACCTGGCTGAAGTCGTAGGCGTCCAGCACCGCCAGGTCATTGAGCGGCAGGCGGTCGCAGGGGGCCAGGAAGGACTCCACGCCGCCCGTGATCTTGGGATCGTCGGTGACCGACAGGGCCAGGGTGGTGCGGCCGTGCCAGCCGCCCTGCATGGCCGCGAACCGGGTCCGCCCGGTGAGCTTGGCGGCGATCTTCAGGGCGTTCTCGTTGGCCTCGGCGCCGCTGTTGCAGAAGAACACCGACGCCAAGCCCGAAGCCTGGTCGGAGTTGGCGAACTGGATGAGCCCTTCCGCGGCCCGGGTGCGGATGGGCAGGTCGGCGGCGGTGCTGTAGAAGATCAGCTCCTTGGCCTGGGCGGCGATGGCGGCCACCACCTTGGGGTGGGAATGGCCGGTGGAGCACACGCAGTGCCCGCCGTAGAAGTCGAAGTAGGTGTTGCCCTGGTCGTCGAACACCCGGTCGCCCTCCCCGCGCAGGATGGGAAAGGGGTAGGGAGCATAGGTGGGCTGAAGAGCCGGAACGGAGGGAGCCTGCAAGTGGGTTGGCATAGTGTGCAATAACCCGGGACTACCAGGTGCGTAATGCAAAGTGTGCAGGGTCTCGGCTCCCGGGTCAATGACAAAAATGGCAATGGCTGTGTGAATTACGTGGTTTCCGGATGGTTTCCGCCTCTTGCAAATTTGTGCAAATTGGTGCACATTGACCGTATGAACTTGGATGCGGCCATCCTCAACCACCTCAGCCAGCGGGACATTCCCGACCAGGGCGACCTGCTGGGCCTGCTGCGGGCCGAGGGCTTCGACCTCACGGTTTCCACCCTCTCGCGCCACCTGAAGAAGCTCCAGGTGCGCAAGGAAGCGGGCCGCTACCAGGTGCGCGGGCCCCAGCGTTCGGCCGCGCCCAGCTTCACCCTCAAGAAGGTCCCGCCCTGCCTGCTGGTGCTCAAGACCAACCCGGGCTTCGCCCAGGCCCTGGCGTTCGCCCTGGACGCCGGCGAGCTGCCGTCCCTGGCGGGAACCATCGCCGGGGACGACACCATCTTTGCCGCCCCCACCGACGCCGCCCTGCTGGACCGCCTGGAGGCTGAGATTTTGCAGCGGCTGGGAGAGGGCTTCTAGGTATAGTTGCCCTACTCCCAGGGCGGCCCCCATGAGAAAGAACCTTCCGGTCACCGGTCGTGAAGTCCGTCTCCAGCCGGACGATGTGCTCATCTCCCGGACCGACACCCGGGGCGTGATCACCTTCGCCAATGATGTCTTCCAGCGCATCAGCGGTTTCGCTGAAGCGGAGCTGGTGGGGCAGAGCCACAACGTCGTCCGCCACCCGGACATGCCCCCCGCGGCCTTCAAGGATCTGTGGGATACCATCCAGAGCGGCCGGCCCTGGACCGGAGTGGTCAAGAACCGGTGCAAGAACGGCGACCACTACTGGGTTTTCGCCGACGTCTCGGTGGTGCGGGTGGCCGGCCAGGTCACCGGCTACCTGTCCATCCGCAGCATTCCCACTCCGGCCCAGATCCGGCAGGCGGAGGCGGTCTACGCCCGGCTCAATGCCGGCAGGAAGGCCCGGAGCGGGCTGCTGACCTGGGTGAAGGACCTCAACCGACTGAGCCTGCTCCGGCTCATCGGCCTGGTGCAGGTGGTGGCCGGCCTGGGGCTGGTGCTGCCCTGGGCCCTGGGAAGGCTGCCCTGGCCATATGCGCTGGCCGGACTGGCGCTCCTGGTGCTGGGGCCGGCCACCGTCAGCCTGGCCCGCCAGGTGGGCGTCCGGTTCTGGAAAGTCCTTTCCGGGCTGGAGATCCTGGACCTGAGCCACCGGCTGGAGGAGCACGGCAGCCCCGACTGGACCCGGGCCGCCCGGGCCTTCAACGTGTTCGCCTCCCGGTTCCAGCGGGTGGTGCGCGACGTGGGCAAGGCCGGCGACCACCTGGTGGCCCAATCGAGGCAGCTGGGCCAAAGCAGCACCCGGGTGGAGGATGGGCTCCGGGCCATGCGGGTCACCGTGGACCGCGCCCGGGACACCAGCCAGGCGGTGGCGGACGCCATGGCCAACCTCGCCGCGTCCAATGACCAGGTGGGCAGCCACGCCCGGCGGGTGCTGGACCAGGCCAACGCCGCCATGGAGGCCAGCGAGGCCGGGGCGGCCAAGGTGGGCTCGGCCCAGGCGGCCATGGAGGCCATCCAGGTCTCCAGCGCGGAAATGGTGAAGGCGGTGCGCCTGATCCAGGAGATCGCCCGCCAGACCAACCTGCTTTCGCTCAACGCCGCCATCGAGGCGGCCAAGGCCGGGGCCCAGGGCAAGGGCTTCGCGGTGGTGGCCGAGGAGGTGCGCAAGCTGGCCGAGCGCAGCGGCACCGCGGCCAAGGAGATCGGCACCCTCATCGAGCACACCACCACGGCGGTGCAGAGCGGCCATGCCACCGTGGGCGAGACCGTGGAGGCCATCACCCGCACCCGGACCCTCATGGACGCCGTGGCCCAGGGCGCCCGGGAGATCCAGACGGCCACCGAGCACCAGGGCGCCACCGGAACCCAGGTGTCCGCCCGGCTCGCCGAGAACCGGGCCCTGGCCGCGGAAGCGGCCGAGGCCAGCGCGCGGGTGGAGGGTGAGCTGGAATCCGTGACCGCCGCCAGCCGGGAGCTGGAGGCCCTGGCGCTGGACCTGAACCACGACGTGGAACAGTTCCGCAACTAGCTCCCCTTCCGGAATGAGCGCATCCTTATGGGCAAATGCCTGAACTTCCGCCAGCCACCCTACGAATCCGGATCCGCCACGGGGACCTCTTCGCCATGGGGCCGGGCAAGGCCGACCTGCTGGAGGCCATCCAGGAGACGGCGTCCATCTCCGCCGCCGGGCGCAAGCTGGGGCTGAGCTATTCCAAGACCCGCCGGCTGCTGGAGGAGATGAACCAGTCCTTCCGCCAGCCGGTGGTGACCGCCAGCCGGGGCGGTGAGAACGGCGGCGGTTCCCAGGTGACCGAGATCGGCCGGCAGGCCCTGGCCGAGTTCCGGGCCATGGAGGCCACGGCCGGCGCCGCCATCGCCGACCAGGTCGCGGCGTACCAGCGGCTGCTGGCGGACTGAAGCCCCGCCCGCGGGGAACCCGGCGGATGGCTCCCTCATTCGATGTATGATCTCTCATACATCGGAGATGCCATGAGACTCCCGGCCATCCTGCTCAGTTTCGCCCTCGCCCTGGGGTTGCCCGGCGCGGCCCAGCCCCGGCCGGTCCAGGTGGCGGTGGCCGCCGCGGGCGATCTGCGCGGCGTGCTGGAGGAACTCAAGACCGGCTTCGAGGCCGGGCACCCGGGGATCCAACTGCAGCTGTCGTTCGGCGCCTCCGGCAGCCTCACCGCCCAGATCCAGCAGGGCGCTCCGTTCGACCTGTTCCTGTCCGCCGACGAGGGGTTCCCCCGGCAGTTGCAGAAGGCCGGCCTGGTGCGCGACCAGGGCATGTTCCCCTACGCCACCGGCAGCCTGACCCTGTGGGTGCGCAAGGATCTGGCGCTGGATCCGGCCCGGGACGGATGGAACGTGCTGCTCAGCCCGGTCGTGAAGAAGATCAGCACCGCCAATCCCCAGGTGGCCCCCTACGGCCGGGCCGCCGAGGCGGCCTTGCGCAAGGTGGGGTTCTACGACCGGGTGCAGTCCCGGCTGGTGTTCGCCGACAACATCGCCCAGGCCGCCCAGTTCCTCCAGGCCGGCAGCGCGGAGGCGGGCCTGATCTCCACCACCCAGGCCAACAATCCGGCGCTGCGGCAGACCGGGGTGCTGTGGACCGTGCCCGCCGACACCCATCCGCCCCTGCGCCAGGCCGGGGTGATCCTCAAGCGGAGCCAGTGCCCGGACCAGGCCCAGGCGCTCCGGGCCTACCTCACCGGACCCGCGGGCCAGGCCGTGCTGGCGCGGTACGGCTACAGCAGACCCTGACATGGACTGGGAGGCCATCCGGCTCAGCCTGCGCCTGGCCTTCGGCTCGGCGCTCCTGCTGACGCCCCTGGGTGTCCTCCTGGCCTGGCCGCTGGCCTACGGCCGGTTCCGGGGCCGGGTCATCCTGGAGGCCATCACCTCCATCCCCCTGGTGCTGCCGCCCACCGTGCTGGGCTTCTACCTGATCGTGGCGCTGGGCCCGCGCAGCCCGGTGGGGGCGGCCTGGGAGAGCCTGACTGGCTCACGGCTGATGTTCAGCTTCCAGGGCCTGCTGCTGGCCCAGGTGATCACCAACCTGCCGTTCTTCCTCCAGCCCCTGGTGGCCTCCCTGGGCGGGGTGGACCGCAGGCTGCTGGAAGTGGCCGGCACCCTGGGGTCGGGCCGCGGCGGGGTCTACTTCCGGGTGGCCCTGCCCCTGGCCTGGCGCGGGCTGCTGTCCGGGCTGATCCTCAGCTTCGCCCACGCCATCGGCGAGTTCGGCGTGGTGCTGATGGTCGGCGGCAACCTGCCCGGCAAGACCCGCACCGCCTCCATCGCCATCTTCGACCAGGTGCAGAACTTCGACCTGGCCGGCGCCAACCGCACCGCCACCCTGCTGCTGGGGCTGGCCTTCGCGGTGCTGGCGGCCACCGCGTGGCTGCGCGCCAGGGAGCGCCCATGGGCCTGAGCGTGGACTTCACCCGGAGCTTCCCGTCCGGGGTGGTGATCCGGGCCGGGTTCCAGCTGGCCCTGGACAGCTTCGGGCTGACGGTGCTGTTCGGCCCGTCCGGCTGTGGCAAGACCACCGTGCTGCGCTGCCTGGCGGGCCTGGAGCGGCCCGATGCGGGGCTGATCCAGGCCGGGGACGTGGTCTGGTTCCGGCCCGACCGCAGCCCGCTGCCCGCCGCCCGGCGCGGCATCGGCTACGTGTTCCAGGAGCCGTCCCTGTTCCCGCACCTGAGCGTGGCCGGCAACATCGGCTACGGACTGAGCGGCTGGCCCCGGGCCGAGCGCCGGGCCCGGGTGGCGGAGCTGGTCCGGATCATGGGCCTGGAGGACTTCGCCGGGCGCCGGCCGGGGGCGGTTTCCGGAGGACAGAAGCAGCGGGTGGCGCTGGCCCGGGCCCTGGCGCCCAGGCCGCGGCTGGTGCTGCTGGACGAGCCCTTCGCCGCCCTGGACCAGGCCGCCGCCGGGCAGCTGCGGCACAGCCTGCGGCAGATCCTCCAGACCCTGGGGGTGCCCGCCATCCTGGTGACCCACGATCCCCAGGAAGCCCTGGCCCTGGGCGACCGCATGCTGCTCATGAGCGAAGGCCGGATCATCCAGGACGGCCCCCCGGCCGAAGTGCTTTCCGGCACCGGCGACGCCGCCCGGGGGCAGGTGGGGGAAGTGCACCGCGCCCGCGTGCTGGACCGGGTGGAGGGCCTGCTGCGGCTGGACGTGGGCGGAGCCCAGCTGTTCGCCCCGGACCCCGGCGGCGAGTTCCGGGAGGCCTACGCCTGCATCCGCGGCGAAGGGGTGTCGCTGGAGCGGGGCCCCCACGGCCAGATGTCCCAGCGCAACCGGCTGGCGGCCACCGTGCTGGGCATCGAAGCCCTGGGGGCGCTGCGCCGGGTGCGGCTGGATGCCGGCATGAAGCTGGAGGCGCTGATCACCACGTGGGCCTGCGAGGATCTGCAACTGGCGCCGGGGCAGCAGGTGCATGCGCTGATCAAGGCCAGCGCGATCCAGGTGATACCCATCGAGGCGTGAGATCCTCAAATCTGCTTTAAATGTAAATATAAAATCGGTTAACAAATTGGCAATTCAATTGCCAATTTGTTAGGGGCCGGCATGGTGGGTGCATGATCGTCCGGGCTGCCCACGAGACCCTGCTGCGCCTGGCCAAGGGCTTCCCGGTCCTGGCCATCACCATCACGGGCCCGCGTCAGTCCGGCAAGACCACGCTGGCCAGCTGGTTGCTTGGGATCCGCGAGCCCGGTCAGGTGGCCTTTCATGCCCAGCGGGGGGCCCTGTTCGAGAACCTGGTGGTGACCGAATTCCTGAAGTCAGGTTGCATCAGGGGCAGCCGCCCGACCTGCACTTCTGGCGGGGAAGCCAGGGATTGGAGGTGGACCTCCTGGTGGAGCGGGGCGGAAGCCTGCATCCGGTGGAGATCAAGTCAGGCCAGACCATCGCGGCGGATTTCTTCCACTCGCTGACCAAGTGGAGAGAACTGGCCGGCAGGCCAGAGGCGCCGGCTTGGCTGGTTTACGGAGGGGAGCAGCGGCTCCGGAACAAAGGAGTGGAGGTCATTCCATGGGGGGAGCTCGCGGAGCTGACCCAACGTCTGTGCGGCAACCCGGACCGGCCATCTTCTTGAGTCCTGCACAAGTCTCCGGTGCCGAACACGTGGAACCGGCAGCCGGTTGCCCGCACTCCGGTGTCAGGGGGGCGCGGTGGGATCGTCGGAATCGACATGGGTACCACCGACAGCCTTTTGTCCCAACGGGACGGCCATAGTCCCTGGCTCATCCCCGCCCACCCATGAACCTCAGGATGGTGGGGTGCCTGGGATTCTGCATCCTGTTGGTGTACCGGGTGCCCAGGCACCAGGTCGCGCCCTTGGTTCCCGCAGGGCTGGACATGCTCGCCCGGGGGCCGTGGGCATTCTGGAACGTGGTGATCACCCGTATCGATGGTCGGCGGTCGGAAGGGCTACACTTCTGGAAAAGCTGGAAATGGACATTCTTTCACTGGTCCGGGCGACCCGGGTGGATCCGCTGGCCTGGACGTTGTTGTATGCACAACCAACATTCTCGGCTATGCTTGAGCCATGAAATGCCCTGACGAAATGACGCCTCCGACCCTTCCCGGGGAACGGCAGGATCTACGGATGCCTAAGGATTCCAATCCCTACTGTCACTGCCTATGCTTTTCGGCCAACGCCCTGGCGCGCAACATCACCCGGATCAGCGAAACCGCGTTCGCCTCCACCGGCCTGGCGCCCAGCCTCGCCTTCGTGCTCATGACCGTCAACCGTAGGCCCGGCATCCAGCCATCCGAGGTCGCCCGGATCATGATGCTCAGCCCCAGCACCGTGTCCCGCCTGGTGGAAAAGCTGGAGGCCAAGGGCCTGCTCCGCCGGGAAGGCCAGGGCCGGACCATTCTCATCCATTCCACACCCGCGGGGGAAGGGCTGTTCCCCGCCCTCCAGGAAGCCTGGCGGCAGACCCACGCCGCCTATTCTGGGCTGCTGGGGGAGGAAACCGGGAACCGGCTCACCGAGCAGGTCTACGCGGCCGCCCTGGCGCTGGAACCGTTCTGATTCGGCATCACCAAGGAGACACCATGAACCTGTCGTTTGAAGTGGCGGAAGAGCGCTGTGCCGGCTGCGGCCTGTGCGTGACGGACTGTCTCCCCCACGTGCTGGAAATGTACCACGGACACCCGCGGGTTGGCGCCGGCCGGGAGGACGCCTGCTACCAGTGCCAGCACTGCTTCACCATCTGCCCCGAAGGGGCCGTTTCCATTCTCGGGCTGCGCCCGGAGGACAGCGAGGCCCTGCCCGCCAGCTTCGATGCGGCGAACCTGGAACTGCTGATAAAGGCCCGCCGCTCGGTGCGCCAGTACCAGGAGAAGAACCTGGACCCGGACCTGCTGCAGCACCTGCTGGAGGTCGCTTGGCATTCGCCCACCGGGGCGAACTCCCGGCAGGTGCGCTTCACCGTGGTGGATGACCGGGCAAAGCTGGCGCGGTTCCGCTCCGAGGTGCTGGCCGCACTGGCCAGGCTGGTGCGCGCCGGCGGCCTTCCCGCGGGCCAGGAACGCTTCGCCGACTTCGTCCGGCTCTGGGTGGAGGACGGGGTGGATGTGCTGTTCCGCGGCGCGCCGCACCTCATCATCGCTTCGGTGCCCAAGGCCGTGGCCACGCCGCTGCCCGATTGCATGATCGCGCTCAGCTCGTTCGACCTGGTGGCCCAGGCCCACGGGGTCGCCACCCTCTGGGACGGGCTGGCCACCATCGCCATCCGGGACCTGGTGCCGGAAACCTGCAAGACCCTGGGCATTCCGGACGATCATCTGCTCGGCTACGCGATGCTGTTCGGCAAGGCCGCGGTGACCTATGCCCGCACCGCCCAGCACCCCAATCCGCTGGTCCACCGCATGGCCTGACGCGGCGCCTACGTCCGGAACGGTGCGGGGGCCCCAGGCGCAGCGTCGCTTCGTGGGGCCCCCATGATCGCTAGACCGTCACCCCGAAGCGCTGGGCCAGATCCAGGTACCGGTTGCGGATGCCCTGCACCACCGCCTCCGGCAGGTGCGGCGCCGGGGGCTGCTTGTTCCAGCCCGGCAGGGTCTCCAGGTAGTCGCGCAGGAACTGCTTGTCCAGGCTGGGCGGGTTGCTGCCGGGCTTCCAGCTTTCGGCCAGCCAGTAGCGGCTGGAATCCGGGGTCAGCACCTCGTCGATGAGGATCAGCTGGCCATCGGGCAGCAGGCCGAACTCGAACTTGGTGTCGGCCAGCAGGATGCCCCGCTCCAGGGCCAGCTCCCGGCCGCGCCGGTAGAGGGCCAGGCTCAGGTCGCGCATCCGCCCGGCCAGATCGGCGCCCACCAGGGCGGCCGTGGCGGCGAAATCCATGTTCTCGTCGTGCCCGGTCTCGGCCTTGGAGGACGGGGTGAAGATCGGCTCGGGCAGCTGGTCGGCGTTGCGCAGGCCGGCCGGCAGGGGGATGCCGCACACGGTGCCGCTGTGCTGGTACTCCTTCAGGCCCGATCCGGCCAGGTAGCCGCGCACCACGCACTCCACCGGCAGCGGCTTGGTCCGGCGCACCAGGATGGAACGGCCCTGCAGCTCGTCCTTGAAGGGCTTCAGCGCGGCCGGAAAGTCGTCCACCTCGGTGGCCACCAGGTGGTTGGGCAGGATGGCGCGGGTGGCGCCGAACCAGAAATTGGCCACCTGGGTGAGGATCCGGCCCTTGTCGGGAATCCCTTCGGGCATGATGCAGTCGAAGGCCGAGATGCGGTCGGTGGCCACCAGCAGCAGTTGGCTGCCCAGGTCGTAGACGTCTCGCACCTTGCCCCGGCGGAAGGCCGGGAAGGGCAGATGGGTGGTCAATAAAGTGGTCATAGGTTCCTCGGGGTCAAGGCAGCTCCGGGATGTGCCTGGGGGTCGGCGCGAGCCAGTGCAGACCCATGGGCAGGAGCTGGTAGCGGTTCTGGATGGTGACCCAGCGGGACAGTTCGCCCTCGCGGACGCTGCCTTCGGGTCCGGTGACCGGAAGCCCGTGCTCGGTACGGAAACGGTCCACTTCGCCGGGGGAGACGCCCAGCAGGATGGGCAGCACGTCCAGCGGATAGGTATTCTCCTGGGCCGGCCGGACCAGGATCCGGTAGTCGTAGGTCTCCCGCAGCACGGAAAGGGTGGCCTCCCGGTCCAGTTCCAGGGCCGCGTCCAGGTGCGGGCAGGGGTCGCCCCCGGCCAGGCTGCGGGCCTGGGCGGCGCCCAGGTGGGCCAGGGGGTGCACCGGGTTGGTCTTGAGCAGCCGGGCGAAGGCCTCCCCGGCCTCCTGGTGCCGGCGCAGGTGCAGCAGGGCTTCCCCGCGCATGAGCAGGGCCTCGGGGCTGTCGGGGGTGAGCAGCAGCAGGCGCTCGGTGACTTCCGCCAGTTCCTCCACCATGGCCTCCTGGCGCAGCAGGGAGCACAGCCAGCCCAGCGCCGGGGCGTGCTGGGGCGCCAGCAGCAGCATCCGCTCCAGCAGCTCGATGGCCTGGGCGCCGCCCCCTTCCTTTTCGGTGCGCTGGGCCCAGTCCCAAAGTACCTCCGCCTGGCGGGCCACCGGGTGGTTCAGGGTGCCCCTGCGCTCGTCGGTGGGGTGCAGCAGCTGGGTCTGGACCCAGGTGTAGCGGTTGGGGTTCCGCCCTTCCGGGGAGGACAGCTCGTCCTCGATGGCGCGGATGACGATCTTGAGGCCCCGGTCCCAGAGCGGGGGGATGGGCATCTGGACGTGGGTCTGCAGTTCCCGGCGCAGCGGCTGCAGCGGATCGCCGGAGCGGCCCAGGTGCAGCCGCAGACGCAAGAATCGAGCCTCTCCGGGCGCCTCGAAGTCCACCCGGACCCGGAGCGCCAATTCCCCCGTGTCCGGATCAAATCCGTCCAGCAGGAGATACTGAAGTTGCGCTCGCATCCTCTGAGATTAGCAAAGGTGGTTGACCTTGGCACGTTTCCCTAGGATTATTGCAGTTACTGAGGATTCGAAGGAACTGGCCATGATGAAAGCCTTCGCCACGGGGGTGCTCCTGTTCGGAATTGCCGCCTTGCCCGTCAAGGCGACCGAGTTCGGCCTGCTCCTGGACAAGGAAATCGGCCGGGCCGAAGCGTTGAGTGCCGCCGGCGCGGCGGGCTCGGGGCTGCCCATGGGCGGCTACGACCGGTCCAGCCCCTCCGGGCTGGGGTTCCGGGCGGCCTACACCTTCCTGAACCTGAGGGCCGCCGAGCTGGGCGCCGCGGTCACCTACCATCCCAAGATCCAGGACGATCTCACGGTCGGCGGCACCAATGTCGGCAAGTTCGGCAGCGAGTACATGGCCATCGGCGTCCAGGCGGACTGGAAGTTCCTGCTGAACCTCCACGCGGGCCTGGACATGCGCTCGGAGAAGCTCACCACGTCGCCCTCCGGCGGCGGTTCCGACAGCACCACCCTCATCCGGCCCTGGGTCAAGGCCGGGGTGGGCTACACCCTGCCCACGCCCGTGGTCAGCCCGTTCGTGCGGCTTGAGTTGGCCGTGCCGCTCACCAATTCCGACTCCAGCAGCTCCGCCGAGGACTTCCGGAAGGCCATGGCGCCTTCGCTCCAGGTGGCCCTCTATGGCGGCATCAGGTTCTGAACGCATCACGATTCCAGAGGTCGCATGGAACTGCGGGTTCTAGGGTGTTCCGGGGGAGAGGCCGAGGGCTACAGGCTCACGGGGCTCATGGTCAACGGGGTGCTGGCCATCGATGCCGGATCGCTCACCCAGGCGCTGAACGTGCGGGAACAAAGCGGGATCCGGCAGATCTTCATCTCCCACTCCCACCTGGACCACATCTGCAGCCTGCCGTTCTTCACCAAGAACATCTTCGGCCACACCGACGTGCCGGTGGAGATCCGGGCCCTGCCCGAGACCCTGGACGCCCTGCGCCGCCATCTGTTCAACGACGAGCTGTGGCCCGATTTCTCGGTGATCCCCAGCCCCGACAACCCCATCATCCGCTTTTCCGAGATCCAGCCCGGCACCGTCTATGAGCAGGAAGGACTGCGGGTCACCCCGATCCCGGTGAACCACCTGGTGCCCTGCGTCGGCTACCTGGTGGAGGACGACCACTCCGCCTTCATCTTCTCCTCGGACACGGCCGAGACCGAGCTGGTCTACCAGGTGGCCAACAGGACCCGGAACCTGAAGCTGTTCATCACCGAGGCCAGCTTCCCCAACGAACAGGCCTGGCTGGCCGAGGCCTCCAAGCACCTCACCCCGGAAAAGCTGGGCAGGGAGCTGAAGAAGCTCAAGGCCAAGGTGCAGGTGGGCGTCTACCACCTGACTCCCGGAGACCGGCCGATCATGCTGCCGCAGATCGCCGCCCTCAAGGATCCGCGGATCCACATGCTGGATCAGGACGCGCTGTTCAACTGGTAGAGGGCTAGTACCCGTGGCCTCCGGCATGCCCAGCCGCCGCCAGGCGGATGAGGCTGGCCCGCAGGTGGATCTGGGCGGTGTCCAGATCGGGTTCGGTCTGGGCTTCCTTCAGCAGCTGGAGCGAACGCAGGCGGGCCGCTTCGGCCCGCTCCACGTCGATCATGTCCACGGTCTCGCTGACCCGGGCCAGGATGGTGACGTGGTCCGGGCCCACTTCGGCGAAGCCGCCGAACACGGTGAGCCAGTGCTTGCCGTCGTCCTGGGTGAAGCTCACCAGGCCGTCGCCCACGGGGGTGATGAGCGGGGTGTGCCCGGGCAGGATGCCGTAGTAGCCGGCCTCGGCGGTGGGGAACTGGAGCTCCGCCACCTCCGCCGAAAAGATCTGGCGTTCGGGGGTGAGGACCTCGAGGAGGATGGAGTCGGTCATGGCGCGCCTCAGGCCTTAGCCAGTTTTTCCGCCTTCTCCACGGCTTCTTCGATGGTTCCGACCAGGTAGAAGGCCTGTTCGGGCAGGTGGTCCCACTTGCCATCGCAGATCTCGCCGAAGCTGCGGATGGTGTCTTCGAGCTTCACGTACTTGCCGGCCATGCCGGTGAAGGTTTCCGCCACGAAGAACGGCTGGCTCAGGAAGCGCTGGATCTTGCGCGCCCGGGCCACCACCAGCTTGTCCTCGTCGGACAGTTCGTCCATGCCAAGGATCGCGATGATGTCCTGGAGCTCCTTGTACTTCTGCAGGATGGCCTTGACCCGCATGGCGGTGGTGTAGTGCAGCTCGCCCAGGATGCGCGGATCCATGAGCCGCGAGGTGGAGGCCAGGGGATCCACCGCCGGGTAGATGCCCAGGGCCGACAGTTCACGGGACAGGTTGGTGGTGGCGTCCAGGTGGGCGAAGGTGGTGGCCGGCGCCGGATCGGTGTAGTCGTCGGCGGGCACGTACACCGCCTGCACGGAGGTGATGGAGCCCTTCTTGGTGGAGGTGATGCGTTCCTGCAGCTCGCCCATCTCGGTGGCCAGGGTCGGCTGGTAGCCCACGGCGCTGGGCATGCGGCCCAGCAGGGCGGACACTTCGGCGCCGGCCTGGGTGAAGCGGAAGATGTTGTCGATGAACAGCAGTACATCCTTGCCTTCGGTGTCGCGGAAGTACTCCGCCACGGTCAGCCCGGTGAGGGCGACCCGGGCGCGGGCCCCGGGAGGCTCGGTCATCTGGCCGTAGATGAGCGCCACCTTGGAGTCCTCGATCTTGTCCTTGACGATGACCCCGGATTCCATCATCTCCACCCAGAGGTCGTTGCCCTCGCGGGTGCGCTCGCCCACCCCGGCGAACACCGAGAGGCCGCCGTGGCCCTTGGCCAGGTTGTTGATGAGCTCCATGATGAGCACGGTCTTGCCCACCCCG
>JARLGP010000251.1 GCA_031292735.1 Holophaga sp. | reverse complement strand
CTTCCCCGGCCCGGGCGCCGACGGCCGGCCCCGGCTGCGCCGGCTGCGCAAGGTGGGCGAACTGGCCCTGGAACCGCCCGGCACCGTCATCTACGCCACCGGCAACTGGCAGGGCCTGGGCCCCGCCCTGGCCGCATGGGCACCGCGTGAGGAGCAGCCTTGAGTTCCGAATACGTCCTCATCATCGGCGCCCTGGTGAGCCTGCTCATGACCGAGCTGGCCGGGCTGTCCCCCGGGGGGGTCATCGTGCCCGGCTACGTGGCCTTGTACTTCAGCGCCCCCGTGCGGCTGGCGGCCACCGCGGTGGACGCGGGCCTGGCCCTGCTCCTGGTGCACCTGCTGTCCCGGGTGGTGGTGCTGTTCGGCCGGCGGCGCTACGCGGCGTTCCTGTTCGCGGGCTTCCTGGCCCGGTTCCTGCTGGAGCGGATCGTGCCCATGGTGGCGCCCGAAGCCCCGGTGCTGGCGGCGGTGGGCTGGCTCATCCCGGGCATCCTGGCCGCCGACGCCCACCGGCAGGGCCCGCTCAAGACCCTGGGCGCACTGGCCGCCGCGGCGCTGATCGTCCGGCTCGTCTGGGCGGCGCTGGCATGAGGCCAGCCCCCGATTCCAGGGTTCTCGCGGTCCTGCTCGTCGTGGCCGGACTGTGGTACGCGGGCGTCACCCTGTTCAGCGGCGGCGCCGACCCGGGCCGCCGGGCCCAGGAACGGCACGCCGCCCGGGCCATGGCCGCGGCCATCGCCGCCGTGGCCCGGGAAGCCCCCGCGCCCGATCCCGCCACCGACCCCAACCGCACCGGCCTGGTGGGCCTGCCCTTCACGCCCATCACCACCACCCTGGGCAGCCTTCCGGCCAAGCGCACCGGGGCCCAGCCCGACGCCGCGGCGCTGATGGCGCGGCTCATGACCCAGGCCGGGGTCCAGCCCGGAAGCCGGGTGGCCATCGAAAGCTCCGGGTCGTTCCCCGGCTTCGCCATCGCCGCGTTGGTGGCGGCCCGCAGCCTGGGGGCTGAGGCGGTCCCGGTGGTTTCCATCGGCGCCTCGCAGTATGGCGCCAACCGCCCCGGGTTCACCCTGCCCGACATGCTGGCCGTGCTCGCCCGGCGCGGGCTGATCCAGCGCGGGCCGCTGGCGGTGTCCCCGGGCGGCGGCTCCGACCGGGGCGGGGACATGGACCCCCACGCCCTGGAACCCGCCCTGTCCCGGGCCGCCGCCCTCGGCGCCCGGATCCTCCGCCCCGCCGGCCTCGCCGCCGACGTGGCCACGAAGCGCGCCATCCTGGACAGCAAGGGCCGCCCGGCGGTGTTCGTGTCGGTGGGCGGCAACTGGGCCGCAGCCGGCCCCGGCGAAAGCCTGCTGGGCCGCACCGGCCTGCTCACCCCGGGCCGGTTCAAGCCGGAGGGCACCGGCCTGATCCAGTCCTACCTGCGCGACCAGGTGCCGGTGATCCGGGTGCTGGACGTGCAGGACCTGTGCGTGCGCACCGGGCTGCCGTTCGATCCCATCCCCTGGCCGGCGGAGGGGCGTTCCAGCCTCTACCGCGGAACCCTGCCGCCCCGCCCGCTCATCGCCCTGGGGCCGGCACTGGCCATCCTGGCGGCGGTGCTGGCGAAGCGGCGGCGGTGACCGGCGCAGGTGCCGGCTGCTAGGATTGACCCGTCGGGCCATTCGCCACCCGGCAGGGTTTTCGCGTGGCCTCCAGCCACCCCAGAATTTGAAGGGAGCACCATGGGGATCGTCAAACCCCTGATCGGAGTGCCGGCCAACGTGCTGGTGGACAACCACGGGTCCTTTCCGGGCAACGAACGGGCCTGCGTGAACCAGGACTACCTGGACGCCCTGACCCAGGCCGGCGCCCTGCCGGTGGTGCTGCCCATGGTGCTCGACGAGGAGGACCTGCAGGCGCAGCTGGGCATCCTGGACGGCCTGCTGATCATCGGCGGGGTGGACATGGATCCCCTGACCTACGGGGA
This sequence comes from Holophaga sp., assembly GCA_031292735.1. The sequence continues at coordinate 32,769 of JARLGP010000251.1, read as the reverse complement.
AGAGCCGGCGCCCGGCCTGGGCGACACCTTCCCGGACATGGACCGGCACCAGCTGGCCCTGGCCCGCATGGCCCGGGCGGCCGGCCTGCCCGTGCTGGGCATCTGCCGCGGCATGCAGGTGATGAACGTGGCCTTCGGCGGCACCCTGCACCAGGACCTGGACAGCCTGCCCGGCATGCTGCGCCATGGGCAGACCGGCTGGCGGCACGCGGTGAGCCATACCGTGGACCTGGCCGAAGGCACCCGCCTGCGCGCCATCTTCGGCGCTCCCAGCGTGGGCACCAACAGCTTCCACCACCAGGCGGTGAAGGACCTGGCCCCGGGCTTCCGGGTGAGCGGCCGCGCCCGGGACGGGATCATCGAAGGCATCGAAACCGCGGACGAGGTCTTCCTGCTCGGGGTCCAGTGGCACCCCGAGGGGATGTTCCGGAAGCACCCGGAAATGCTTCGCCCGTTCCAGGAACTGGTGGCGGCCTGCGCGCCCAGGGCACGAAAGGTCCGCTGACCCCCCAGCGGGCCGGGAGTCAGCCCTGACGCGCTTCCTTCAGCCCCGCCTGGATCAGGTCGTCCAGATACTGCAGGAACCGCGAGCGGTCCCGGGGCCCGTAGGGTGCCGGCCCGCCGGTGATGTCGCCCATCTCGCGCAGGTAGGCCATCAGCTCCCGGTTGGCCAGCACGTCGCCGATGGAGTCCGCGGTGAACACCCGGCCCTTGGGATCCAGCACCCGGGCGCCCTTGGCCAGGCAGCGCGCGGCCAGCGGGATGTCGGCGGTGACGGCGATGTCGCCGGACGCCACGTGTTCCACGATCCAGTCGTCGGCCGCGTCGAAGTGGCCGGTGACCACCACCATCTGGAACAGCGGATCCACCGGCAGGCGCAGCCGGGCGTTGGCCACCACCCGCACCGGCAGCCGGTAGCGCCGGGCCACCCGGTAGATTTCGTCCTTCACCGGGCAGGCGTCCGCGTCCACGAAGATGATCATTCCGGCTCCTCGTGGCTCAGGTAGAAGGTTTCCAGCTTGGCCCGGGCCCATGGGGTGCGGCGCAGGAACGTCAGGCTGGACTTGATGCTGGGATCCTTCTTGAAGCAGTTGAGGTTCAGGATCCGGGCCAGTTCCTCCCAGCCGTACTGGTCCACCAGCCGGGTGAGGACCCGCTCCAGGGTGATCCCGTGCAGCGGGTCGTTGGGGTGGCCGGTCATGGCCGGAAGCCGGCCCGGCGCGGCACCTGCCTGGGCCGCTCCTTCCAGTGGTTGAACTCCTTGGCGAAGCAGGTGTTCTCCAGGTCGGCGACCTTCTCCTGGAAGAACGCCTGGGCGTCGGCGATGGCCAGGTTGTAGACGCTGGGCCCGATCTCCTCCAGGCAGAACTTCAGGAACAGCGCGGCCTTCAGTTCGCCCACCGCCATGCCCATGGCCTCGGCGCAGTAGCGCTGGATGGAAGCCTCCAGGCGCTTCTCCACGTCCTTCCTGAGTTGGATTTCCATGCGCGTCCCCATGCCGAGGTGATGATCCGGGCGGGATCCCACCGATCCAGTGTAGCCTCTATGCCTTGGGGGGAACGCCGGTGACGGGCAGACCAGGCAGGGTCATCCGGTTCGCGTGGGCCATGGCGAAGGTGTTCCTGGCCGCGATCAGGGCCTGCCTCACCCACCGGGCCGCCAGCAAGGCCGCGGCCCTGGCCTTCTACACCCTGTTCTCCACCGCGCCGATCCTGGTGCTGGTGATGGCCGCCGCCGGGTTCCTGCTGGGGCCCCAGGCCGCCCAGGGGGCGGTCTTCGCCCAGCTGAGGACGCTGGTGGGCCCCAACGGCGCCCGGGCCATCGAGAACCTGGCGGCCGGCGCCCAGGTGCCGGGCACCGGCGCCGCCGCCACCACCATCGCCGTGGTCCTCCTGGCCGTAGGCGCCACCAGCCTGTTCGCCGAACTGAAAGACAGCCTGGACGAGATCTGGAACCGCCAGGTGCCGGTGCCCACCGGCATCCTGGCCCTGCTGCGGTCGCGGCTGCTCTCCTTCGGCCTGGTCCTCACCCTCTCCTTCCTGCTGCTGACCTCGCTGGTGGTGAGCACCACCCTGGCGCTCCTGGCCGGCTTCTGGGAAGGCCTCTGGGCCGGCTCGTTCTGGGTGTTCAGCAGCCTCTCCGCGCTGTTCACCTTCCTGGTCATCGCCTGCCTGTTCGCGGTGATCTACAAGATGCTGCCGGAGGTGTCCCTGCCCTGGCGCGACGTGGCCGTGGGCGCGCTGTGTACCGCCTCCCTGTTCAGCCTGGGCGAGTACGCCATCGCCGCCTACCTGAGGAGCGGCGGGATCACCACCAGCTTCGGCGCGGCGGGGTCCCTGGCGGTGCTGCTCATCTGGGTCTACTACTCCGCCCAGATCTTCTTCCTGGGCGCTGAGTTCACCCGGGAATACGCCCTCACCCTGGGCAGCCTCCGGGGGCGGCGCAGGCCGTGACCGGTGCCCTTGCATTACCCCGGTAATGGCCTATGTTGGTCACCGGAGGGTTCATGCGGAACGAACTGGCGCGATCCAAGGTCACCTCCCAGGACCAGATCTCCGTGCCGCTGGAGGTGCGCAAGCGGTTCGGAATCAAATCCGGATGCGAGCTTGGCTGGTACGAGGAGAACGGCAGGCTCTACGTGGACCTGACCCGGGTCCACACCCTGGCCGACGCCCGGGCCGCCCTGGGCGGCAGGCGCACGGCCAGGCCCGAACTGGACGTCAAGGCGGCCATCAAGGCCCGGGTTGCGGAGAAATTCACACGTGAGAGCCGTTGACACCAACCTCCTGGTCCGTCTCCTGGAACAGGACGACACCGCCCTGGCGGCGGCCGCCAATGCCTTCCAGCAGACCGGCGGCCCCCTCTGGGTTTCCCATGTCGTCCTGGTGGAAACCGTCTGGGTGCTGACGTCCTCCTACCGCCGCAGCCGGAAGGAAATCCTCGGGGTGCTGGAGGCGCTGGTGGGCAATGCCGATATCCGCCTCCAGGAGGAGGCGCTGGTCAGCCTCGCCATCGCGGCCTACCGGGAGACCAGGGCGGACTTCTCCGATTGCCTGGTGCTGGAGACGGCCCGTGCCCATGGCCACCTCCCCCTCGCCACCTTCGACAAGAACCTGCTGAAGCTGCCCGACACCACCCAGCCCAAGGCGCCGTCCCACTGATTCGAACGTTCGCTCAGGAGATCACGGTAAGATCCCCGAGGGCGCTGGCGGGCAGTTCCGGATCCCCCTGGGCCAGCCGGTCCAGCGCGGCCCGCTTGCCGGGGCCGGCAGCCACCAGCACGGCGCGCTCCGCCGTGGCCAGCATCGACAGGGCCAGGGTGATCCGCCGGGCCGGCGGCTTGGGGCTGTCCGGCACCGCGAACACCGGCGGCCCACCGATCCTCTCGAAGGGCCGGCCCGGGAACAGCGAGGCGATGTGCCCGTCCTCGCCCATGCCCAGCAGCAGCACGTCCAGCCCGCCCTGGAACTCCTGGCGCAGCGCGGCCGCCACCCGGGCGCAGGCCTCCGGCGGGGTTTCCCCGTCCAGGTAGAGCGGCAGCTCCAGCGCCGGCGGATCCAGGGAATCCAGCTGCCCGTCCCGATAGGCGGCACCCCGGTTGGACTGGGGATCGGCCCAGGCCACGCAGCGCTCGTCCACCCAGGTGAGCAGGAGCCGGCTCCAGACGCCGCCCTGGAGCCCCTGCCGCACCGCGCCCAGCACGGCCACGGCGGAGCCCCCGGCCACCGCCAGGCGGGCCCGCCCCCGGCGCCGGTCGATGTCCGCCAGCAGCGGGATCAGCAGGCCCGCCGCCGTGCCGTTGGGATCCTCCACGCGCAGGAAGCTAGCCACGGGACCAGCCTCCCTCGCAGCCCTGGAACAGGCCGTCGGCCGCTTCCGGCCCCCAGCCGCCCGGGGCGTATTCCAGCAACGGCGGGGCCCCGGGGCCGGACCAGGAGGCCCGCACGGCGTCGGTGAAGCGCCAGGCGGCCTCCACCTCGTCGGCCCGCAGGAACAGGGTGGGATCCCCCAGGATGGCGTCCAGCAGCAGCCGTTCGTAGGCCGGGGTGGTGGACTCGCCGAACCGGTCCCGGTAGTCGAAGTCCAGGTGGGCGGGCACCATCACCATGCCGGCGCCGGGGGACTTCACGCTGAAGGAGAGGGAAAGGCTTTCCCGGGGCTGGATGGAGAGGGTCAGCACGTTGGGCCGCAGGGTGCAGACCGTGCCGTCCGGCAGGATCGGCGGTTCCCCGCCCATGATGTGGTCGGCCAACTGGATGGGCGGCACCCGGAACTGCACCTTCACTTCGGTGAAGCGCTGCTTGAGCCGCTTGCCATGCCGCAGCAGGAACGGCACCCCGCTCCAGCGCCAGTTCTCGATCTCGGCGCGGATGGCCACGAAGGTCTCGGTGCCGGAATCCGCCGGCACCCCCTCGTCCAGGTAGCCCGCCACCGGCTTGCCGCCCACCTCGCCCCGGCCATAGCGGGCCCGGACGCTCTGCCCGGCCGAGTTGCGGAAGCGCAGGCTCTTCAGCACGCTGACCTTCTGCCCGCGCACCTCCTCCGGATCAAGCGAAGAGGGCGGTTCCATGGCCACCATGGCGAGGATCTGCAGCATGTGGTTCTGCAGCACGTCGCTCATGGCGCCGGCCCGGTCGTAGTATCCGGCCCGGCCCGGCTCCACCCCGCCCGATTCGGCCACGGTGATCTGCACCAGCTCCACGTGGCGCCGGTTCCAGATCGGTTCGAAGATGGTGTTGTTGAAGCGGAAGGCGAACAGGTTCTGCACCGTCTCCTTGCCCAGGTAGTGGTCGATCCGGTAGATCTGCTCCTCCCGAAGGCGGCCCTGCAGGGCCTGGTTCAGCGCCCGGGCCGAATCGAAGTCCCGGCCGAACGGCTTTTCCAGCACCACCCGGCGCCAGGGCCCGGAGGTCTCCAGCAGCCCCGCCTGGGCCAGCCCGCTCACCGCCGGGCCGAACAGGTCGGGCATTAGCGAAAGGTAGTAGAGCCGCCCGGCCGCGGCGCCTCCCGGCAGCGCGTCCAGCCGCGTGCCGAGCCGGCGGATGTCCTCGAGGCTGCGCACGTCGCCGGAAAGGTAATGGATATGGGGCATCATCCGGTCGAAATCGGCCAGGCCCTCCGGCGGCTGCGCCGCCCTCAGCTCCTGGCGGAACTCGGCGTCGCTCAGGTGCCGGCGGGCCACCCCCACCAGCTCGAACCCTTCCGGCGGCTCCCCCTTGCGGGCCAGGCCGGCCAGGGCGGGCACCAGCTTCTTGGCGGTCAGGTCCCCGCTGGCCCCGAAGATCACGATCTGCACCGGAGTCGCCATGGCCTTCACTCCTCCCCCCATTCGCTGTGAAACTGGCCGGGCAGGTCCACCCGTTCGTAGCCGTGCGCGCCGAAGCAGTCCCGCTGGGCCTGGATCAGGTTGGCCGGAAGCCAGGGGCTGCGGTAGGCGTCCAGGTAGGCCAGGGCGCTCATCAGCCCGGGAATGGGCGTGCCGGTGCGGGCCCCGGCGCAGACCACCAAGCGCAGGGCCTCCTCCCGGGACAGCACCGCGCGGGCCAGCTCGGGATCCAGCAGCAGGTTCGGCAGCGCGGGCTCCCGCCCGTAGGCCGCGCGGATGTCCTCCAGCAGCGCCGTGCGGATGATGCAACCGCCCCGCCAGATGCGCGCCACGGCGGCCAGGTCCAGCTGGTAGCCGTAGCGCTCCGAGGCCGCGGCCAGCACCGCCATCCCCTGGGCGAAGGCCATGACCATGGCCGCATGCAGGGCCTGGTTCAGGTTCACCAGGAACACCCCGCGGTCGCCGTCGTGCCGGCGCAGCCCGGTGGTGCGCGGCAGGGCCAGGCCGGCCCGCTCCCGCTGGTGTTCCAGGGCCGACAGGTCGCGCTGGACCACCGCCAGGTCGATGGTTGGGGCCGGCACCTGGAGTTCCATGGCGCTCTGGGAGGTCCACATGCCGGTGCCCTTCTGCCGGGCCACCCCCAGCACCGCGTCGACCAGGTCCTGGCCGCCCAGGCTGTCGCGCCGGGCGAAGATGGCCGCGGTGATCTCCATCAGGTAGCCGCCCAGCCCGCCCTCGTTCCAGCTGCGGAAGGTCTGGCGGATCCCGGCGTTGTCCATGCCCAGCCCGCGCTTCATCAGGTCGTAGCTTTCGGCGATGAGCTCCATCAGGGCGTACTCGATGCCGTTGTGCACCATCTTCACGAAGTGGCCGGCCGAGCCTGGGCCCAGGTGGGCCACGCAGGAGCTGCCGCCCACCTGGGCCGCCACCGCCTCCAGCACCGGGCGCACCCGCTGGTAGGCCTCCGCCGGCCCCCCCGGCATCAGGCTGGGCCCCCGGCGCGCCCCCTCCTCGCCGCCGGAGATGCCCAGCCCGAGGAAGTGCAGGCCCTGGGCGGCCAGCTCGGTGCCGCGCCGGTCGGTGTCCTTGAAATGGGAATTGCCGCCGTCGATGATCAGGTCGCCCGGCGCCAGCAGCGGCGCCAACTGGCCGATCACCGCGTCCACCGGCGCCCCGGCCGGCACCAGCAGCATCACCGCCCTGGGCGCGCGCAGGCTGGCCAGCAGGGCCGGGAGATCGTCGGCCCCGAACAGGTCCAGACCCTCCCCTTCCCGAAGCAGGGCCCGCACCTTGGCCGGATCCTGGTCGAAGCCCGCCACCGGGAAGCCGTGGTCGGCCATGTTCAACAGCAGGTTGCGCCCCATGACCCCCAGGCCGACCATGCCCAGTTCCATGCGCGGTTCGGTTTGGTTCATGGCATTCTCCAGGATTCGGCGGCATCCCGCGCCGGAAGGGTCGACAACCGGAAGCCCCGGGGGGCGGCCATTTGATGTTAAGACATCCGGACGCTTCGCTACGAGTCAAATCGGCCGGATATTTCCATGGAGGGTGGGCGGGCCCGGGGCCGTTTTCCGGGCCCAGCCGCAGTAGCCCACCCGCAGGGACGGGGTGAACTCGAACTGGAACCGGTCGCTCACCCGGGCGGTGACCAGCAGCCTCAGGAAGGCCCCGGTCCATAGCCTGGGCCTCACCCCCCGCAGCGCCTCCACGGCCAGGTGGTGGCGGGCGCACACTTCCGAGAGTTCCTCGGGCTTCAGGAACAAGCGGTACAGGTGCAGGTTCCGGGGCGTGTTCTTCACCGCCCACCGGACCCCCTTGATGGCCACCAGCCAGGCCAGGGGGGTCCGGTTGAAGGTGTGGAAGAACAGCCGGCCGTCGGGCTTGAGCACCCGGGCCGCCTCGCCGATGACCGCGTCCCGGTCCTCGATGTGCTCCAGGAAATCCATCATGCAGACCACGTCGAACCGGCCGTCGGGAAAGCCCAGCAGCCGCGCGTCCTGGGCCAGGTAGCACACCGAGGCGGTGGCGTCGTGGCGCCGGGCCACGTCCAGGCTGCCCTGGGACAGATCCACCCCGGTGACCGCGTGGCCGGCCTGGGCCAGCGGGTTGGCCAGCAGGCCACCCCCGCAGGCCACATCCAGGATGGTCAGGGAGCGCCCGCCGCCCTGGGCCCGAAGCTCATCCAGCACCCAGCCGGCGCGGAGCCGGGATTCGGCCCGGAGCAGGGCCACCGGGTTGTCCCGGGCCGAGTACCAGCCTTCGCCCAGCTCCTCGTAGACGGCGTTGTCGATCCCGGAGTCCGGAACCTCGGGCTGCCTGCGCCCGGCCCCGAACCCGGCCTGGAGCGCCAGGAATCCTGCCACCAAAAGGCCCTGGAGCAGCAGCATGGCCCGGGCCAGGCCGGGCGGCGGGAGCGGCAGGCCCGGGAGCGCCCCGCCGCCCAGCCACAGGCAGGCCGTGGCGATCAGCCCCACCGGGTGCAGGATGAACAGCACCGCGTGCAGCCACTGCTCGCCGCCCGAGCACCGGCGCCGGTGGACCCATTCGTCCTTGGTGATCAGCAGGCAGGAGCCCGCCGCCAGCGCCGCGTAGAACCGCACCTGGGGCGGCCCCGGCGGGACCAGCAGCGGGCAGCCAAGGCAGCCCAGGAACACCAGGGTGTCCAGCACGTGCCCCAGCCACTCCCAGCGGGACACCGGCCGGCGCCGGTGGAAGCCGAACTCGTCCACGCCCATGGCCAGCCCCTGCAGGGCGAAGGGCAGGAGCCACAGCAGGGCCCCGTTCATGCCCGTTTCCGGAGGATGGCGCCGGAGATGGTCAGCCCGGGCCCGAAGGCCAGCGCGACGATGAGCCGTCCGGGCTCCACCGCCGCATCCTCCAGCATGGCCTTCCACACGTGGGGCAGGGTCGCGGAGGACATGTTCCCGTGGTTGCGGAGGATGGCGTTGCTGGCCCGGACCTGCTCCGGGCCCAGGCCGAGAAGTTCGGCGATCTCGTCGATGATCCGGGGCCCGCCGGGATGGATGGCGAACAGGGCCCGCCGCGCCAGGTGGTCCGCGCCCAGCCCGACGCCGGCGCCCATCCGCTCCAGGAACGCGCCCAGGGCGGAATCGCGGGTGCTGATGCGGTCGGTGCTGCAGCCGAAGCGCAGCACCAGCTTGCGCAGCCTGCGGGTGATCTCCTCGCGCTCCCCGTCGCTGGCGGGTTGCCGCAGGGTGATCTCGGCCCGGGCGTGGGCCGCGGCGATCCACTCCAGGATCACGCCCTGCTCGGCGTGGTGCTGGGGGCGCTGACTCTGGAAATCGTGGAGCAGGATCGGGGATTGCGTCATCGTCTCGCCCTGGGTTGAGAACTCGCCTGGAACGCTGGAAAAGTCACGGGGAGATGGTAGGCCTTTCCGGCGGTTTCGTCTCGAACTAATATGCCGATTTTTTACCAATGCAAGTAAACAGACCGGGTTCGAGATCACCCTCCCGGGCACCCGGCTGGCAGGGCCCCGGGAGCCGTCTTGGCCGGCTCCCGATGCCGCTATGATTCAAGAATGCCGTTCTCCTTTTCCTTCCTCCGCCGCCTCGCCACCCCCAGCGACGACCTTGGCCTGGGCACCCGGGACGGTCCGAGCCGGGGGGTGAACAAGGACGGCAGCTTCAACCTCCGGCGCACCGGCGTGCCCCGCTTCCGGCCCTACGAGCTCTACCACCAGCTCATCACCATGTCGGTCCGGCGCTTCGCCCTGATGATGCTGGTCGGGAACCTCGTGGCCAACCTGGTGTTCGCCGGGGTCTACCTGGCGGTGGGCATGGAGCACTTCGACCGCACCGGCGGGCCGGCCCTGGTGGACCGTTTCCTGGACGCCTTCTTCTTCAGCACTCAGACGCTCACCACGGTCGGCAACGGGCACATCCACCCGGTCAGCGCCCTGGCCAGCGCCGTGGCCGCCCTGGAGTCGCTGCTCGGCCTGATGGGCTTCGCCCTGGCCTGCGGCCTGGTCTACGGCCGGTTCTCCCGGCCCCATGCCCGGATCCTGTTCAGCCGGCAGGCGGTCATGGCGCCGTACCAGGACATGACCGCCTTCATGTTCCGGATCGTCAACGAGCGCAGCAACCAGCTGATCGAACTGGAAGCCCATGTCTCGCTGTCCCTGCGCGACCCGGAAAGCGGCACCCACGTGTTCACCACCCTGACCCTGGAGCGGGGCCGGATCAACCTGTTCCCGTCCAGCTGGACCATCGTCCATCCCATCACCGAGGACAGTCCCCTGTTCGGCATGAGCGCCCAGGACCTGATGGAGGCCGAGGCCGAGTTCATCGTCCTGATCAAGGCCTTCGACGACACCTTCGCCCAGAGCGTGTTCGCCCGCAGCTCCTACAAGGGCGGGGAGATCGCCTGGGGCAGGCGGTTCGCGCCGATGGTCAGCCCGCGCGACGCCGAGGGCATGGCGACGGTGGACCTGTCCCTGCTGGATGAGCTGGAGACGCCATCCTGAGCCGGATCTTCAGGCGGACCAGGTGGGCTCCACGGGCTTTCCGGGCCAGGGCACGCCTTGGCGCGCCGGACGGTTTCCATGGCAATGGGATTCCTGAAAGGTGCTTTTCGATAAATGGAGTATGCTAGGCTCATCCTTTTTCCTTTTCGCTTCATACTTCCGGCCGAGTGATCGCAACCGTTCTGTCGACGCATGGCCATTACAGTCCCGCTGAGCAATGGGTGGTCCATGTTCTTCAGGTCAGGATTGTATTTCCTCATCGTGTCCTTGGGATCATTCGGCGCCCAACCCATTCCGGAAACCCCGGCTCCCGCCGTTGCCGTCTCGGCCGCGGAGGACCCCTTGGTGCTCCCGGCCAGCACCCTGGTGCCCATGACGTTGCTGACGGAAATCTCCACCGTTACGGCCAAACCGGACGATTTTTTTCAGCTGAAAGTCTCGAAGGCGGTGCTGATCCACGGCCGGGTGGCCATCCCGGAGGGGGCTCCGGCCGTCGGCCAGGTGATCGACTCCCAGCCTGGCCGGATGGGTGGGGCCCGCGCCAAGCTTCTGGTCACGATCCGCTACGCCGAGGTCGACGGCAAGCGGATCGCCATGCGGCTCCACCAGCCCTCCTCCGGCACCGACCATACCGGCGCCTCGTTGGCCCTGTCCATCGGCATCGGCCCGCTGGGGTTTCTCGTCCGGGGCGGCAACGCGATCCTGCCGGCGGGCATGGAGCTGCTGGCCAAGGTGGCCAAGGACACCCTCATCCAGCCTTCAAATGCCAACCCAGCCGCCACACCCGTGGTGCATCCAGAGAAGGGAACCTCCCCATGAACCGCCTGCCCGCAATCCTCATCGGCCTAGCGCTGACCCTCTCCCTCGCTGCCCAGGTTCCCGCTCCCGTCCCCGAAGCGGCCCCCGCGACACCCGTCGCCCCGGCCCGGCCTTCGGTTCCCCAGGCCCAGCCGCCCGCCCCCACTCCGGCCGAAACCGCCCCGGTGGCCGAAGCACCGAAGTACAGCGAGGCGGTCCTGAAGGCCATCGGCCCGATCGTGGAAGGCAAGGGGCGCATGGTGTTCTTCCGGCCGGGCAAGTTCGCCGGCGCCGGGGTCGGCTTCATCGTCCGCGAGCAGGACAAGGAATTGGGCAAACTGCGCAATGGGAAATATTTCGTCATCAATGCCGAGCCGGGCAAGCATACCTACTCCGTGCATTCCGAAGCCACCGACAACTCGATCGTCGAAGTGGAGGCGGGGGAAACCTACTTCTTCTCCGGCTCCATCAGCATGGGTTTCCTGGTCGGGCATCCGCACCTGATCGTCTCGGATGCGGCCACCTTCACGGCGGCGCTGCCCAAGCTGGATCCCGCCGCACCCCTGAACTGATCTTTCGATTCGGCTGCCGGGCCCATGTGCCCCCTGGGGCGCATGGGTCCGGCTTTCGGGGTCCAGACCGGGGCCGCCCGGTTCACCCCAGGAACTGCCCCAGCAACGCATGTCCAGGATCCAGCAGCACCCCGGTCGCCACCGCCTCGGCCTCGGTGAAGGGCCGCCCCGAGCCCGGCCCCACGCCGGTGCCGGCGTAGCAGAACGGCGGCGGGGTGGCGTCGTGGGCCCGGTTGCGCACCAGGGTCGCGTGGTCCGGCGCCACCAGGATGCGGTAGTCGCCCCGGGCGCGCAACGCGTCCAGCACCGGACCCACCACCGCCTGGTCGATCCGCTCCAGTGACTTCATCTTCTCCTCGGCCATGCCCTGGTGCGCCGATTCGTCCGGCGCCTCCACGTGCACCACCACCAGGTCGTAGTCGTCCAGGGCCTTGACCGCGGCCCGGCCCTTGGCCTCGTAGTCGGTGTCGATGTAGCCGGTGGCGCCGGGCACTTCGATCAGGTCCATGCCCATGCCCACGGCGATGCCGCGGATGATGTCCACCGCGGTGATGGCCACCCCCTTCAGCCCGAAGCGGTCCTGCAGGCTGGCCAGAGGCGTCTGGATGCCCTGGCCCCAGAGCCAGATGTCGGTGGCCCAGAGCTCCCCGCGGGCCCGCCGGCGCTGGTTCACCGGGTGCTCCGCCAGCAGGCGGTGGGCCTGGTCCATGATCGCCCGCACCCGCTCCTGGCCCCGGCCGGTGGGCCAATTCCGCTCCACCAGCTGGTCGGCGATGTCGTGGGGCGGGGCGCAGTCCAGCTCCATGTCGGCGGCGTCGCCCAGGAACATCAGGTTGCGGTAGGACACGCCGGCGTGGAAGTCGCAGCGCTCGCCGGGGAACTGGGCGGCGTTGAGCGCGGCGATCAGCTCCAGGGCGTCGGCCTGGGCGATGTGCCCGGCGGTGTTGTCGCGCATCCTGCCGTCGGCCAGGTGCACGAAGTTGCAGCGGAAGATCATCTGGTCCGGGGTGGTGCTGAGGCCCTGGGCCGTGGCCTCCATGGGCGCCCGGCCGGAATAGGCGGTGTGCGGGTCGTAGCCCATGAGCACCAGGGTGCCCACGTCGGTGCCGGGGGTGTAGCCATCGGGAATGGTCACCACCTGGCCCAGCCGGCCCTGGCGCGCCACCCAGTCCATGTTGGGGATGCGCGCCGCCTCCAGGGGCGTGCGCCCGCCCAGCTGGGGCAGCCGCTCGTCCGCGGCGCCGTCGGGAAGGATGATCGCGTATTTCATGCGTTCGCCTCGATGAAAGCCTTCACCTTGGCCACGTCCGGGGCCATGACGGTCACGTGCTGGGGCCGGTCCTCGATGCCGCGGAACGCCTCCGGACAGGCCGGCTTGCGCCCCAGGGCCTCCTGGATGGTCTGCTCGAACTTGATGGGCAGCGCGGTCTCCAGGCAGACCAGGGGCACCCCCGGCTCCCGGAACCCGAGCCCCACCTTGACCCCGTCAGCGGTGTGCGGATCGATCTCCACCCGGAAGTCCCGCCACACCCGGCGGATGGTGTCCAGCCGGTCGGCGTGGCTGCTGCTGCCGGAAACGAACCCGAACTCCCGGATCCGCGCGAAGTGCGGGGTGCCGGACAGGTCGAAGGCCGCTCCGGCCTCCACCTTGGCCCACAGCTGGCGCACCGTGGCCGGGTCGCGCCCCACCAGGTCGAACACGAACCGCTCGAAGTTGGAGGCCCGGGAGATGTCCATGGAGGGGCTGGAGGTGGCGTGGGTGCGCTGGGCCGAGCGCGGCGCGTAGACCCCGGTGCGGAAGAACTCGTCCAGCACGTCGTTCTCGTTGGTGGCGAGGATCAGCCGGCGGATCGGCAGGCCCATCATCCGGGCCACGTGGCCGGCGCAGATGTCGCCGAAATTGCCCGAAGGCACCGCGAACGAGACCTGCTCGGAGCCGGTGCGGGTCACCGCGAAATAGCCCTTGAAGTAGTACACCACCTGGGCCATCAGCCGCGACCAGTTGATCGAGTTGACCGTGCCGATGTGGTGGCGCCGCTTGAAATCGCCGTCGTTGGAGACCGCCTTCACGATGTTCTGGCAGTCGTCGAACATGCTTTCGATGGCGAGGTTGAAGATGTTGGGATCATCGAGGCTGTACATCTGGGCCCGCTGGAACGCGCTCATGCGGCCGTGGGGCGAGAGCATGAACACCCGGATGCCCCGCTTGCCGCGCATGGCGTACTCCGCCGCGGAACCGGTGTCGCCCGAGGTGGCGCCCAGGATGTTCAGCTCGGTGCCGGCCTTGGCCAGGGCGTACTGGAACAGGTTGCCCAGCAGCTGCAGGGCGATGTCCTTGAAGGCCAGGGTCGGGCCGTTGGACAGGCCCAGCAGGTGCAGGCCCGGTTCCAGTTCCTTGACCGGGGTGATGTCGGCGCTGCCGAACACCTCCGCGGTGTAGGTGCGGTCCACCAGGGAGCGCAGGTCCGCTTCCGGGATGTCGGTGGCGAACAGCCGGATGATCTCGAACGCCAGTTCCGGGTAGGACAGCCCGCGCCAGCGCTCCAGCGTGGACGGAGCCACCCGCGGATAGGACTCCGGCAGGAACAGCCCGCCGTCAGGCGCAAGGCCCCCCAGCAGTGTGGCCAGGAAAGGGCTGGGGGCGCATCCGCCCCTGGTGCTGATGTTCTCCACGACAGGCTCCTTCTCCTGACGATCTTAACGCGACACATGGAAAAGGGGGGCCGAGGCCCCCCCTTCCCTGCAACGCGAAGCGGACTCAGCCCTTGGGCACGGTCCCGACCACGCCCTGCACGTAGTAGTTGATGGCGCCCAGATCCTTGTCGCTCATCACCTGGCCCTTCGGCACCTTGACCGTGCCGTCCTGGGCGAGCACGGGGCCCTGGAAGGCGCTCAGCTTGCCGGCCTTCATGTCGGCCATCGCCTTGTTCACTTCGGTCCGGACGGCCTGGGGCACGGCCTTGTTGTAGGGGGCGATCTTGATCATCCCCTCCTTGACGCCGTCCCAGACGTTGGGCCCGGCACCCTTGCCGGCCAGGACGTTCTTGACCGTCCGGACGTAGTAGGGGGCCCAGTCCGTGATGTCGCCGCTGAGCTGGGAGGTGGGGGCGTACTTGATCATGTCGGAGTTGTAGGAGAAGCAGAAGACGTTCTTCCCGGCCTTGCGCTGCTCTTCCACGGTCTGCACCACCACGGTGGAATCGGTGTGCTGGGTGATCATGTCGGCGCCCTGGGAGATCAGGCTGATGGTGGCCTCACGCTCCTTGCCGGGGTCGAACCAGGAGTTCACCCACACCACGTGCACCTGGGCCTTGGGATCCACGCTGCGCATGCCCTGGGTGAAGGCGTCGATGGCCATCATCACTTCGGGGATGGGGAAGGCGGCCACGAACCCGGCCACGTGGGTCTTGGTCATCTTTCCGGCAATGATGCCGTTCAGGTAGCGGCCCTCGTAGAACCGGCCGTTGTAGGTGGCCATGTTCTTGCTGGACTTGTACCCGGTGGCGTGGAAGAACTCCACGTTGGGGAAGGCCGCGGCCACTTTGGCGGTGGGGTTCATGTAGCCGAAGGAGGTGGCGAAGATCATCTTGCAGCCTTCACTGGCCAGACTGCGGATCACCCGCTCGGCGTCCGCGCCCTCTTCCACGCTCTCGATGACCCGGGCGGTCACCTTGCCCTTGAACTCTTTTTCCACTTCCTTGCGGGCCAGATCGTGCTGGTAGGTGTACCCGGCATCACCAATGGGGCTCACATAGACGAACCCGACCTTCACCGGGCCGTCAGCGAACAGGAGCGACCCGCTGACAAGCATGAGTGCTAGTTTTTGCAAAGCCATGGGATGTAACCTCCAGAAAGTAAAGTGGATGAAGCCGCCGAAGGACGGCGGGCGGATTGAGGCGAGACTACACGTCGGGCAGGAAAGGCTGACCGAGGGAAGCGGGAGAGTTGAGCCTGATCTTACTCCGGTTGTGGGAAATGAGCACCAGAACCAGGATGGTGGCCACGTACGGCAGGGAAGAAAGAAACTGGGCCGGGACGTTCAGGTGGATGCCGGAAGCCTGGACGAACATCTGGGCGATCATGCAGCCGCCGAACAGGTAGGCCCCGATCAGCACCCGCAGCGGCCGCCAAGTGGCGAACACCACCAGGGCGACGGAGATCCAGCCCCGGCCGGCAATCATGCCCTCCACCCAGAGGGGGGTGTAGAACACCACCATGAAGGCGCCCGCGATCCCGGCCATGGCGCCGCCGAACAGCACTGCCAGGTAGCGGATCCGCACCACGGGGTAGCCGATGTCGTGGGCCGAGACCGGCGCCTCGCCCACCGCCCGCAGCACCAGCCCGGGCTTGCTGCGGTACAGGAACCAGGCCACCCCCGCCAGCAGCGCCCAGGAGAAATAGACCAGCGACTGCTGATGGAACAGGGCCGGGCCCAGAACCGGGATCCGCCACAGCAGCGGGACGGCGACCGGCCTGCCGGCCATCAGGGTCATGGACTCCAGGGGCTTGCCCACGAAGGAGGCGAGCCCCACCCCGAAGATGGAGAGGGCCAGCCCGCAGGCCACCTGGCTGGCCATCAGGGTGAGGGCGGCCACCGCGAACAGCATGGACACGGCCATGCCGGCGCCCATGCCGGCGAGGACGGCCAAGAGATAATTATGGGTGAAATAGGCGACCGCGAAGGCGGCCACCGCCCCCACCGACATCATGCCTTCGCAGCCCAGGTTCAGCACGCCGGCCTTTTCCGTGACCAGTTCGCCCAGGCCGGCGATGATCAGCGGCGTTCCGGCCATCACGGTGGCGAAAATAATGGAAGTCAGGAGTTCAAGTCCCATGGTCCGCCCCTACTGCCGGCGCGCCGTGCGGCGCAGCCTAAAGTTGATGAACACGTCGGACGCCAGCAGGAAGAACAGCAGCATGCCCTGGAACACGGCGGAGATCGCGGACGGAAGCTGAAGGTACTGCTGCACCTGCTCGCCGCCCACGTAGAGCAGGGCCAGCAGCAGGCTGGAGAAGAAGATGCCGATGGGGGTCAGCCGGCCCACGAAGGCCACGATCATGGCCGCGAAGCCATAGCCGGGGGAAATGTGCTCGGTGATCTGGCCCACCGGGCCGGCCACCTCGGCCATGCCGGCGATGCCCGCCATGGCGCCGCCCGCCAGCATGCCCAGCCAGATGGTCCGCTTGGAGGAGAACCCGGCGTAGCGCCCGGCGTTCTCCGCCTGCCCGGCCACCTTCATCTGGTAGCCCACGAAGCTGCGGTTCATGAACACCCAGCCGATGACCAGCGCGGCGATGCCGATGAACAGGGCCACGTTGACCCGGTTTCCGGTCACCAGCACCGGGAGCAGGGCCCTGGGCTGGAACATCGGGGTCTGGGGGAAGTTGAAGCCTTCCGGATCCTTCCACGGCCCGTGCACCAGCCAGGACACCACCAGCTGGGCCACGTACACCAGCATCAGGCTGGTGAGGATCTCGTTGGCGTTGAACCGGGTGCGCAGCCAGGCCGGAATGACGGCCCAGGCCATGCCGCCCAGGGCGCCGGCCAGGACCATCCCCGGAAGCAGGAAGGGACTGGTGCTGTTGGGGAAATGCAGGGCCACGCCGCCGGCCGCCATGGCGCCGATCAGGAACTGGCCCTCGGCCCCGATGTTCCAGACATTGGCGCGGAAGCCCACGGACAGGCCCACCGCGCAGAGCATGAGCGGGGTGGCCTTGAGCAGCAGTTCCGAGACGCCGTACAGGTCCTTGACCGGGTTCACGAAGAAGATCTTGAAGCCTTCGAAGGGGTTCCGGCCCAGCGCGTAGAAGAGCACCATGCCGCTGAACAGCATCAGGCCGACCGCGATCAACGGCGACAGGTAGCTCATGAGAGAGGAAGGTTCAGTGCGCTGTTCGAATTTAAGCCACATGGGTCTTCTCTCCCGCCACGTCCGAGTCAGGCCACATGCCGCTCATCCAGATGCCGATCTCCTCCACCCCAGTCTCCGACGTGACCTTGGTGGGCGAAAGGGTGCCCTTGGCGATCACCACCAGGCGGTCGCAGATCTCGAACAGCTCGTCCAGCTCCTCGGAGATCACCAGGATCGCCGCGCCGGAATTGCGCAGGTCCAGCAGCGAGCGGCGGATGAACGAGGCAGCGCCCACATCCACGCCCCAGGTGGGCTGGGCCAGCACCAGCAGCTTGGGATTCTGCATGATCTCCCGGCCCACGATGAATTTCTGCAGGTTGCCGCCGGACAGCGACTTGGCCTCGGAAGCCGCGCCGCCGCACTTCACGTCGAACCGCCGGATGCACTCCTCGGCGAAGCGCCTGGCCGCGCCGAAGCGGATCATGCCGCTGATCACCATGCCCTTGCGGTAGGCGGTGAGCAGGATGTTCTCGGTGAGGGTCAGGCGCGGCACCGCGCCCCGCCCCAGGCGTTCCTCGGGCACGAAGCACATGCCCAGGTTCCGGCGCCGGCCCGGGCTCAGCCGCCCCACCGGGATGCCGCACACCTGCACCGCCCGCTTTTCCACCAGGGGCTCCTCGCCGGAAATGGCCTTGAGCAGCTCCTGCTGGCCGTTGCCGGAGACCCCGGCGATGCCCACGATCTCGCCGCTGCGCACTTCCAGATGGATGTTCTTGAGGTTGACCCCGAACGGATCGTCGGTGGGGTGCGACAGCCCTTCGATGCGCAGCCGCACCTCGCCGCCCTCGGCCGGTTCGCCGTGGTGGATCACCGGCAGGTCCTCGCCGATCATCATCCGGGCGATGGTCTTGGGCGTCTCCTGGGAGGGCGTGCAGGTGCCGGTGACCTTGCCGGCCCGCAGGATCGTCGCGGTGTGGCAGAGCTCCTGGATCTCGTCCAGCTTGTGGCTGATGTACAGGATGCTGCAGCCTTCGGAGGCCAGTTGGCGGAGCGTCTTGAACAGCTTGCGCACCGCCTGCGGGGTGAGCACCGAGGTGGGCTCGTCCAGGATCAGCAGCCGCGGATTCTGCAACAGGCAGCGGATGATCTCCACCCGCTGGCGTTCGCCCACCGACAGGGCGTACACCAGCCGGCGCGGATCGATGGGCAGCCCGTAGCGCTCCGAGACCTCGGTGATCCGCTTGGACAGGGCGGCCAGGTCGAACTTGCCAGGCAGCGCCAGGGCCACGTTCTGCACCACGGTGAGCGTCTCGAACAGGGAGAAATGCTGGAACACCATGCCGATGCCCAGTTCCCGGGCGGCGCCGGGGCTGGGGATGGTCACCCGCTCGCCTTCCCAGAACATCTCCCCGGCGTCGGGCCGGATGACCCCGTAGATGGCCTTCATGAGGGTGGATTTGCCCGCCCCGTTCTCGCCCACCACCGCGTGGATCTCTCCCGGCATCACCGTGAGGTCCACCTGGTCGTTGGCGACCACGGAAGGATAGATCTTGCTCATGCCTTTGAGGGCTAGCCGGGGTGTTTGCGTGGTTGCGTCTGTCATGGGGTGTCCGCCATTTCAGCAAGGTATTCGGAAAAACCGATCGGTCCCACGGTCGGCAAGGTTCCTTCCCGTACCTGTGGAATCGATCGCTGCATGCAGGGTGAGACCAACCCGGGGGTTGAGCCGGACATGGGGATGTCCGGGCCGGGGTTGTGAAGGCTTGGAGCGATTTCCAAAAAACACTTTGGGCGTGGATCAGGAACAGTGTAAAAAATTTTTACCGAAAGGTCAAAATTTTTCTCACTTATGCCCCAAGGGCGGGGCTGCTCGTCCCCACCAGACCCCAGCCGATTGGACCGGTAGCCTGTATTCACCTCATAGTTTACCGCTCCTTGACAGAGCCCCCTTGTAAAAATCACACTAAAATGCAGTGGTTTTCACACCTTCAATAAATCCCGTCCAGGGCCATTGAGACCAGGACTCACCAGCATTTCAGACCACGAAAACAGAAGGATCGCCGACTTTTCCGGCGCGCATTTCCGCCACCGCCTGTTTTCCCGCCATATCAAGGAAGACCGTATCGCCCCCGGGGGAGACCAGGTTGAACCCCATGCTCAGCATGCGCCGGGCATAGCCGGTGCTGCCGGCGTGGACCCCGGCCTTGACCCCGTGCCGGGCGCAGCCGGCCAGGATGTGGGCGAAGGCGTCCAGCAGGGAGGGATCGGTCTTGTCCTGGCCCGGGGCCAGGCCCAGGGTGAGCGACAGGTCCGACGGGCCCACGTAGACGCCGTCCAGGCCCGGGGTGGCCAGGATGGCGTCCAGGTTGCCCAGCGCCTCCCGGGTCTCGATCATGGCCAGGGCCAGCACGGTGCCGTTGGCCCTGGCGTGGTAGTCCGGCCCGCCGTAGAGCTCGGCCCGGATCGGGCCGGAACTGCGGTAGCCCTGAGGCGCGTAGCGGCAGGCGCCCACGAACCGGGCGGCGGCCTCGGCGTCGGTGATCATCGGGCAGATGATGCCGTAGGCCCCCGCGTCCAGCGCCTTCATGATGGCCGCCGGGTCGTTCCAGGGCACCCGGACCATGGGGGTGACCGCGGTGGTGGAGATGGCGGTGAGCATGTCCACCATGGCCTGGTAGTCGATCAGCCCGTGCTGGGTGTCGATCACCAGGGAATCCCAGCCCATGTGGGCCATCCGCTCCGCGACGAAACCGCTGGGGATGGCGCACCAGCCATTGACGACGGCCTCGCCGGCTTCCCACATCTGCCTCACTCGATTGGGTTTCATCGGTCGCTCCTTGGTCTGACCCTAGGCTATCCTGATGGGCACCCATTTTCCCGGAGGCTTTGTGAGCGATCAGCGGTTATTGGTCTGCCGTGCCCGGTTCGTGCTGCCCCTGGCAGCGCCGGACCGTTCCCTGCGCATCCAGGACGGCTATGTGCTGGCCCAGGGCGAACGGATCCTGGAAGCCGGCCCCTACACGGCGGCCGTCGGGCGCCGGCTGCTGGACACCTGGGGCGGCCTGCTGGACATCCTGCACACCCGCCGGGAGCTGCCCGGAGCCGACCCCATCCCCATGCAGGACATGGTGCTGCTGCCGGCCTTCGTGAAGGCCCACGGCCACGACCACGAACAGCCCCTGATCGGGATCGCCAAGGACGAGCCGCTCACCGCCTGGCTGGACCACGCGGTGAACCCCTTCACCGGCTTCCTCAACGCCCGGCGGGACGAGCTCACCCACAAGCTCGGCTGCACCCCCCAGCTGGCCACCTACCGCATGGCCCGGGTGGCCGACATCCACTACGGCATCACCGCCTCCATGGTGCACCACTGCAACTGGAACAAGTTCCACCTGGAGGACATCGCCGCCGCCAACGAGGCGGCCGGGACCACCATGATCGTGGCCGTGGGCGGCCAGGACCGCTTCTATGCCGCCGAACTGCTGGACCGCCCCGGCAACGCCGTGCGCCGCCTGGACAAGGCCATGGCCATCCAGGCCGGGTGCCGGCGCACCGTGTTCGCGCCCGGGCCGGACCAGTGCTTCTCCAACAGCCGGGCTTCCCTGGTGCCGCAGAAGGCCTGGGCCCGGGAGCACGGCACCCTGTTCCACATCCACAGTTCCGAGGAGCCGCGCACCACCCGGTGGTTCACCGAATCCATCGAGCCGGGCCTCACCCCCGTGGAGTATTTCCAGGAGATCGGCATCCTGGACGGCGGCACCGTGCTGGCGCACCAGGTGAACTGCGGCCCCCGGGACGTGGAGCTGATCGCCGCCAGCGGCGCCGCGGTGGTGCACAACCCCCTGGCCAACACCATCCTGGGCTCCGGCATGCCGCCGCTCATGGAGATGCTCGCGGCCGGCGTCCGGGTGGCCATCTCCACCGACGGCTCCGGCTCGGCCGACAACCAGAACATCCTGGCCGCCGCGCGGCTCGCCTCCCAGTATCAGAAGGCCGCCCACCAGGACGCCACCCTGCTGCCCTCCCAGCAGCTGCTGGAGATGATCACCGTGGTGCCCAACGCCATCCTGCGCCTGAACCAGGGCGAACTGGCCCCGGGCCGGCACGCGGATTGGCTGCTGCTGGACCTGGCCCGGCCCAACCTGGTGCCCACCCGCCTGGACAACCTCACCGAGAACCTGCTGTGGGCCGCCGACGGCTCCGAGGTGGACACCGTGGTGGCCCGGGGCCGCCTGCTCAAGCACGACGGCGTCATCCTGCCGTTCCTGGACGGCACCCGGCCCGAGGCCGTGATGGCCCAGATCCAGGCGCTGTCCGAATGGTACGCCGAGTACCGCCGTTCCGCCCCGGAACTGCGCGGCACCGGCGCCCATGCCTGACCGGCTCAGAGTGCCTTGAGCACCTTGACCGCCGCGAAGGAATCCCCGGCTTCATTGGTGATCCGGCAGCGCAGGGTGATGGCCGGGCCGGTGCCGGCCTCGAACACCATGGAGGCCGCGCCGGCCCCGGCGGTGATGGTGCCGCCTTCAACCTCCCAGGCGTAGCTCATCCCGGCCAGCTCCGGCACCCGCGCCCGCAGGCCCTCCGCCCCGGGATGGAAGGAATCCGGCGCGAACAGGCTTTCCGGCGGCTTGGCCACCACCTTCACCGTGGCGGTGGCGCTCATGGACGGATCGTCCAGGGAGCTCACCCGCACCGTGTAGCGGCCCGGCACCGCCGGCGCCACGTAGTTGCCCGAGCCGTCCACCCGGCCCGCGCCCGGCTCGCCCAGGCTCCAGGCCACGCCCAGGCTGGTGCCCCCGGCCACGTCGAAGCCGAACTTCATGGCCCGCTCCGCCGTGATGGTCACCGCCGCCGGCTTGATGGCGAGGGTCACCGGAGCCGCCACCGGCAGTTCCAGGGAGGAGTTCAGGGTGTCCCCGGCGGCATTGGTCACCCGGCAGGCCAGCAGGACCTTGGGCCCGGCGCCCGTGTGGAAGGTGACCGAGGCGGAATCGGTGCCCGCGGTGATCTCGCCGCCGGTGATGGTCCAGCGGTACTGGGACCCGCGCACCGGCGCGATGCGGGCGGTCTGGTCGGTCTGGGGCAGCATCTGGGCCGGGGCGATGATCTCACCGGCCGGTGGCGCCACCACGGTCACCCGGGCCGAGGCCTTGAGGCCCGGCTCATCCTTGAACTGGGCCCGCACCGTGAACACCCCCGGATGGGCCGGGGCCCGGTAGGCGCCGGCGCCGTCCACCCTGCCGCCGCCCGCTTCCAGCACGCTCCAGGCCACCCCTTCGACCGGGCCGCCATCGATGCGGGCGGTGAAAGCGGCGCTCTTTCCCGCGGTCAGCGTCACCGCCGCGGGCAGCACCTGGGCGGTGGCCGGAGGCGGCTCCACGTAGGGTTTGGGGCCCTGCCAGCAGCCGGTGAGCAGAACCATTCCCGCCAATCCAAGACCGAATCCACGCATAGGGGTCACCTCGCTTCCGGACCAGAATAGCCTACGCTGGGGCCAGCCCGTTCCACGGCTTGCCGCCCGCGCCGGGCGGGCGGTAGACTTTGGCAAACGGCGCCGGGAGTGCGACCCTTGAAGCCACGGAGGCGAGGACCATGAAATCCCAGGAGCTGAATGACGGAGTGGAACGGCTGGCGCCATTCTCGGAGCCCTTCAGGGAAGAACTGCTCCGGCTGTTCCAGCTGCGCCGCGACGTGCGCCGGTTCCGCCACGACCCCCTGCCCGAGGCCGAGTACATGGCCCTGCTGGAAGCGGCCCACACCGCCCCCAGCGTCGGCCTGAGCCAGCCCTGGCGGTTCGTGCGGGTGCAGAGCGAAACCGCCCGGGCCGCGGTGATCGCCTCCTTCGAGCGGGCCAACGCCGCCGCCAGCGCCGCCTACGACGACGAACGCGCCCGGCTCTACCGCGGGCTGAAGCTGGCCGGGCTGCGCGAAGCGCCGGAACACCTCCTGGTCTGCTGCCAGACCGACACCACCCAGGGCCACGGGCTGGGCCGCGCCACCCTGCCCGGCACCCTGCGGGATTCCGTGCTGTGCGCCATCCAGAACCTCTGGCTGGCGGCCCGGGCCCGGAGCGTGGCGGTGGGCTGGATCAGCATCCTGGACCCGGAGGAACTGCGCGGGCCGCTGGCCATTCCGCCCGAATGGCAGTGGGTGGCCTACCTGTGCCTGGGCTGGCCGGAACAGGAGCGGGACCACCCCGAACTGGAGGCCGCGGGCTGGGAGCAGCGCCGGCCGCTCAGCGAGGTGCTGTTCACCCGCTAGCCGCTTGACCCGGCAGGGAAACCGCCTACCTTGGCCCTACGGGTGTCGGGCATGGGCGGATTTAAACTACTGATACTATTTTTCGCCTTGGGGTGCAGCCTCTTCGGCCAGTCCCAGGCCGAGACGGTTGAATTCATTTTGCGCGAAATGAGAGCCTGCGAAAACGATCAGTTCGAGATCAAGGAATTGCGGTTTTCCGACGGCGATTCGGTGTTCAAGGTTACAACTTCCATCCCGGGCCAATTGGCCGACAAGACCGTGGAGATCAATCTGGCCGATGTGGACATCTACACCAAGCGCACCGCCATCAAATCCGGGAAGGACGACTACACCTACGCCTACAGCCTGATCGCCACCAACCGCGGCCGGGCGAATGGAATCAAACGGAATATGACCCGGGTGACCGGATCCGAAGTCCTCCTGCGCCAGATCCTCAACGGCAGGCAGGTGAAAGCGCTGGAAATGGCCTTCATCCGCTTGACGGACCTGGTGGCTGGAAGAAGGCCGCTGTTCGTGCCGGCCGTGGACCCGCCCTGAGCCCCGTTCAATTTTTAGGCGCCGTTACGGAATATCGCCATTCCGCGACCTTCCCCTACGGCGCCTTATGCCGGGGCCGCACGAAACGGGAATGGTTATTCCTTGACAACGGCTTAGTCTTTGTAGGCACCACTGCCGATGATCATGTCCTCGAAGAATTCCAGGTACGAGGTCTTCTGCTCGATCTTGCCGGTGGTCGGATTGGGATACTTGTAGTCCACCCAACCCTTGCCCCGGTTCTGGGCGACATTGATGAACTCGCGTACCATCAGGAATCCGTCGGGATCCCGCAGGTTGTAGCGGTTGACGCCGACCAGGGCCTCCGTGTCGTAGCCGATGGCCTTCACCACCCCGCGTTCGTTATAGATGAAGATGTACAACTCGCTGCCGGTGTTCACATGGAATCGGCCCTTAGGCTGGTTGGTCTCCTGGATCAGCTTGGCCATGCCATTCTGCTTGGCGAAAGCCACCGCCTCCTTGACCAGGGCGGCCGCCCCGGCCGATGGGGCCTGGGCGAAGGCGACCATGCCCGGAATCAGGACCATTCCCATAATTTTAGAGTAATTCATGGAATTCCTCCCTTGTTGAATAACACACCCATGGATTGCCCGGACCCTGGAGCTGCCGGCTCAGCCGGCGCCCCGCTGGTCCGCAGCCTGAGTTCAGCTTTCCAGACGCTTTTTGTTCATCAGCAAAACGTCCTGGGGCAGCGGAACCAACCCCATGGGGGCCAACATCTTCTGGCCCGGGGCGGAAAACACGTAACGCAGGTAGGCATGCACGGTCGGATCCAGGGGCTTGCCCGGAGCGCGGTTGAAGTAGAAATAGATCACCCGGGTGAGGGGATATTCCCCGTTGGCGATGGTCTTGAAGGAGGGGTCCACCGGATCCTTGCCGCCGATGGGCACAATGGCGACCGTGCGCAGGTTGTTATAGACCTCCTGGATGCTCCCGTAGGAGATGGCCGACTGGTTGGAAAGCAGGTCCTCGACCATGGTCATGGAATCCGAACTGAGCTTGTTGGACGCCTTGTGCAAGCCGCCCCGGGTGACATTCTGCTGGAAATAATCCCGCATGCCGGTGCCGACCGGATGATCCAGGCAGAGAATGGGGCGGTTCACCCAGTTGTTGCCCAGGATCCCCAGGTCGCCCCAGGTGGCGATGTCCTTGGTCCAGCCGGCGTAGCGGGTGGTGGTGTACATCGCATCCAGCTGCTCGATCTTCAGGCTCTTGAGCGGATTGTTCTTCTGTACCAGCACCACCACGGCGTCCTCGGCGATGGCCATGCGGGTCGGCACGTAGCCCCATTTGACCCGGAACGCGGCCACCTCTTCCGGTTTCATTTCCCGATTCATGGCCACCAGCTGGGATTTGCCCTCAAGCAGCGCGCGCTGCGCCTCGTCGCCATTGCCGCCGCGCAGTTCCAGCCGGGCCTGCAGGCCCGCGGACTGGGCCTGTTCCACCCACAGCTGCAGGATCGCTTCCAGATCATAGGTGCATACCACCGCAGGCTTTGGCTGGGGGGCCTCCTGGGCCCACAAACAGCCCGCCACCATCAGCAGGGGAGGTAAAAGGGAACGAAAGCGCATCGGATCCTCCAATGAAGCTGCAGTTCCGTCCAAGATTCCAAACCTGCGGAAGGGACGGAGTCAAGGAAGGGATCCCGGGTTCAGGGATACCCAGGGATCATGATCGGCAAATATATAAAAGTTAAGTTATTCCTATTGTCTGGCTTGGTCAATTTTAAAATGTCACGGAGAATTACCCGTACGATGCTTGACACTTTTGGCCCCACGCGAAAAACGGAGCCGTTCGGCTCCGTTTCGGTTCCATGGGAACCATGGCCCGGTGGCCGGCGGCCCCGGGGAGGCTCAGGCGTTCTTTTCGCCCAGCCGGCGCACCTCGCCGCTGGGCGTCTGCTCCTCCAGCAGCACCGGGAAGCCCCAAAGGTGGGCCACGTGCTCCAGGACCTCCTTGAAGTCCTCGTGCAGCGGCCGGCGCTGGTAGCTGAAGTAGCGCAGGGTCAGCGCCCGGTCGCCCCGCCGGTCCATGTTCCACACCTGGATGTTGGGCTCGCGGCTGCCCAGGTTGTACTGATCAGACAGCGACTGGCGCAGGGTCTGGTAGCCCTGGTCGTCATGGATCGGCCCCACCCGCAGTTTGGGGTTGCTGTCGTCGTCCACCACCGAAAAGAACCGGAAGTCGCGCATGAGCTTGGGCGACAGGTACTGGGCGATGAAGCTCTCGTCCTTGAAGTTGGTCATGGCGAAGTTGAAGGTGGCGCGCCAGTCCGATCCGGCCACCTCGGGGAACCATTCGCGGTCCTCGTCGGTGGGGCTTTCGCAGATGCGCCGCAGGTCCCGCCACATGTTGAAGCCCAGGGCGTAGGGGTTGATGCTGGAGTACCACTGGCTGTTGTAGGGGGGCTGGTAGACCACGTTGGTGTGCGACTGGAGGAATTCGAGGATGAAGCCGTCGCTGACCCGGCCCTCGTCGTAGAGGGTGTTGAGCAGGGTGTAGTGCCAGAAGGTGGCCCACCCCTCGTTCATCACCTGGGTCTGGCGCTGGGGATGGAAGTACTGGGCGATCTTGCGCACGATGCGGATCACCTCCCGCTGCCAGGGCTCCAGCAGCGGGGCGTTCTTCTCGATGAAGTAGAGCACGTTCTCCTCGGGCTCCACCGGGAACCGCTTCTCCTCGGACTGGCCGTCCTTCTCCTCGTGGTGCGGCAGGGTGCGCCAGATCTGGTTGACCTGGGTCTGCAGGTAGTCTTCCCGCTCCCGCTGGCGCGCCTGTTCCTTGGCCAGGGAAAGCTTGGGCGCCCGCTTGTAGCGGTCCACCCCCAGGTTCATGAGGGCGTGGCAGGAATCCAGCAGCCGTTCCACGGCATCCTGGCCGTGCCGCTCCTCGCAATCGGCGATGAAGTTCCGGGCGAACACCAGGTAGTCGATGATGGCGTTGGCCGCGGTCCACTGCTTGAACAGGTGGTTGCCCTTGAAGAAGGAGTTGTGCCCGTAGGCGGCGTGGGCGATGACCAGCGCCTGCATGGGCAGGGTGTTCTCCTCCATGAGGTAGGCGATGCAGGGGTCGGAATTGATCACGATCTCGTAGGCCAGGCCCATCTGCCCGCGCTTGTAGCGGCTTTCGGTGGCCAGGAACTGCTTGCCGAAGGACCAGTGGTGGTAGTACACCGGCATGCCGATGGAGGCGTAGGCGTCCATCATCTGCTCGGTGCTGATGATCTCCAGCAGGTGGGGGTAGCATTCCAGCCCATAGTTCTGGGCGATCCGGCCGATGGCCTGGTCGTAGGCCTCGATGGAATCGAAGCTCCATTCCGAACCGCCAGGCAGGGGCTGGATTTTCTTTCGGGCCATGGGTTTCTCCTAGCCGCGCTTCTTGAAGAGATCGTGGAACACGGGGTAGATGTCGGTGACGGCCTTGATCCGGCGCATGGCGAACACGCCCTCATGGGCCGCCTGCACCTTTTCGTACTCCTCCCACAGGTTCTGGGGGGTGTCCTCGGCGATCTCGATGTAGGCGTAGAACTGGGTCAGGCCGAGGATCTGGGAGTTGAGCAGGTCGTAGCAGAGCACCGAATCCTCCAGCCAGTTGTCGCCGTCGGAAGCCTGGGCCCCGTAGATGTTCCATAGGCCGTTGCCGTAGCGCTGCTCGATCACCTTGCGCATGAGCTTCAGGGCGCTGGACACCACCGTTCCGCCGGTTTCCCGGGAATGGAAGAAGTTCTCCTCGTCCACCTCTTCGGCCACGGTGTGATGACGGATGAACACCACATCGATGTGCTCGTAGGTGCGGGTCAGGAACAGGTAGAGCAGCGTGAAGAAGCGCTTGGCGATGTTCTTCTTCTCCTCGTCCATGGAGCCGGAGATGTCCATCAGGCAGAACATCACCGCCTGGGTGGTGGGCTGGGCGATGCGCACGTGGTTGTTGTAGCGCAGGTCGAAGGAGTCGATGAACGGCACCGCGTCGGCCCGGGTGCGCAAGCGCTGGATCTCCTGGCGCACCCGCTTGACCTCCGGATCGCTCTCGCTGCCGGTGAGCAGCAGCCGTTCCAGTTCCGTCTCCAGCTCGCGCAGCTTGGCGGCGTACGGCCCGCCCACCGCGATGCGGCGCCCGGCCGCGCCGCGCATGGTGCGGACCAGGTTGATGTTGGTGGGCACCCCGGTCTGGGAGTAGCCGGCCCGCACCCGCTTGAACTCGGTGATGCTGGCCAGGTGCCGCTTCACCAGGTTGGGCAGGGCCAGTTCCTCGAAGAAGATCTCCATGAACTCGTCCTTGGTCAGGGTGAACACGAAATCGTCCACCCCTTCCCCGTCCGGACTGGCCTTGGAGCCCCGTCCCCCGCTCCCGCCCTGGGGCCGGTCGAAGGTCTCGCCGGTGGTGAACCGGTCATTGCCCGGCAGCACCTGCTCGCGCACCCCGCCATGGCCGGTGCGGAACTGGGGCTCGTTGATGTCCTTGCCGGGAATGCCGATCCGTTTGCCCTCCGCCAGGTCGCGGATGCCGCTCTTGTCGATGGTGTCGGAGACGGCTTTCTTGATCTGGCTTTTGAAGCGTCGGATGAATCGGCTGCGATTGACGGAACTCTTGTTCTTGCTGTCGAGTCTCCGATCGACGATACGGATCATGGGCTCCCCCCAAAACCTTCAGGACGACTTGCGCACCCGCAGATACCAGTCGCAAAGCAGCCGCACTTGTTTTTCCGTGTATCCCTTGCTGATCATCCGGTCGAGGAAGTCCTGGTGCTTCTTCTGGTCGTCGGTGCTGGCCTTGGTGTTGAACGAGATCACCGGAAGCAGCTCCTCGGTGTTGGAGAACATCTTCTTCTCGATCACCGCCCGCAGCTTCTCGTACGAGGTCCACAGCGGGTTCTTGCCGTCGTGCTTGGCCCGGGCGCGCAGCACGAAGTTGACCACCTCGTTGCGGAAATCCTTGGGATTGGAGATCCCGGCGGGCTTCTCGATCTTTTCCAGCTCCTCGTTGAGGGCGGCGCGGTCCAGCATTTCGCCGGTGTTGGGGTCGCGGAATTCCTGGTCCTGGATCCAGAAGTCGGCGTAGGTCACGTAGCGGTCGAAGATGTTCTGGCCATATTCGGAGTAGCTTTCCAGGTAGGCGGTCTGGATCTCCTTGCCGATGAATTCGGCATACCTGGGTGACAGGTATTCCTTGAGGTAGCGGCGGTACTGCTCCTCGGTGGCGGGCGGGAACTGTTCCTGCTCGATCTGCTGTTCCAGGATGTACATCAGGTGCACCGGGTTGGCGGCCACCTCCCGGTGGTCGTAATTGAAGACCCGGGATAGGATCTTGAAGGCGAACCGGGTGGAAAGCCCGGTCATGCCCTCGTCGACCCCGGCGAAGTCGCGGTATTCCTGGTAGCTCTTGGCCTTGGGATCGATGTCCTTGAGGTTCTCCCCATCGTAGATGCGCATCTTGGAGTAGATGCTGGAGTTCTCCGGCTCCTTGAGGCGGGACAGCACCGAGAACTGGGCCAGCATGCGCAGGGTGTCCGGGGCGCAGGGGGCCTGGGTGAGCGAGGAGTTGTCCAGCAGCTTCTGGTAGATGTTGACCTCGTCGGAGACCCGCAGGGAATAGGGCACCTTGACGATGTAGATGCGGTCCAGGAAAGCTTCATTGTTGCGGTTGTTCTTGAAGGTCAGCCACTCCGCCTCGTTGGAGTGGGCCAGGATCAGGCCGTCGAAGGGAATGGCTCCGAAACCTTCTGTTCCCTTGTAGTTGCCTTCCTGGGTGGCGGTCAGCAGGGGGTGCAGCACCTTGATGGGCGCCTTGAACATCTCGACGAATTCCAGCATGCCCCGGTTGGCCAGGCACAGGCCCCCGGAGTAGGAGTAGGCGTCCGGATCGTTCTGGGAGTATGTTTCCAGCTTGCGGATATCGATCTTGCCCACCAGCGAGGAGATGTCCTGGTTGTTCTCGTCGCCCGGCTCGGTCTTGGCCAGGGCCACCTGGGACAGGATGGAGGGGCGCTGCTTGACCACCCGGAACTTGGTGATGTCGCCGCCGAACTCGTGCAGCCGCTTCACCGCCCACGGGCTCATGATGGAGCCCAGGTAGCGGCGCGGGATGCCGTAGTCGTCCTCCAGGATGCGGGCATCCTCCACCGGGTTGAACAGGCCCAGGGGTGATTCATTCACCGGCGAGCCCTTGATGGAATAGAAGGGCACCTTTTCCATAAGGGACTTCAGGCCCTCCGCCAGGGACGACTTGCCGCCCCCCACCGGCCCCAGCAGGTAGAGGATCTGCTTCTTTTCCTCCAGGCCCTGGGCGGCGTGCCGGAAGTAGGCGACGATCGCCTCGATCACCTCCTCCATGCCGTAGAAACCTTTGAATGCCGGGTAGATCCGGATCATCTTGTTGGCGAAGATACGGGAATTGCGGTCCACCAGATGGGTGTCCACCACTTCCGGCTCGCCGATGGCCATCAGCATCCGCTCCGCCACGCTGGCATAGGCTGATGAATCTTTCTTGCAAAGTTCCAGGTATTCCTGGATGGTCATCTCCTCTTCCCGCGTATTGGAATAGCGGCTGAGGCTTCGGTCAAAGACTGACATTGCACCCCTCCCTGGTGGTTTTTGCCCTGCTGGCCTTCCTTCCCATCTCCGGAATCGGAGAACCCGACCTTTGTAGTAATATTAGTGTGTTCTCCCCGGCGCGCCCGTTTAAACTTATTCGTTTTTGTCTTTAGGGTTTTGGCGGTTGTGTTAATCAATAATATCTTAACTAATCTTTCATTAAGTCTAGGCCGTGGATGCCGAATCGCAACAATGATGGCCTCACCTTCTTTGGGGTGCTCACTTTTTTTTGGCGGGGCCGCCCGGGCCCCGATCCGGGAGGTAAGATTGAGCCAACCTGTTTCTGAAGGAGGGTGGATCCCATGGGGGTAAATGCCCTGTTGGTCTATCCGGAGATGCCTCCGACTTACTGGAGCATGCGCTACGCCCTGCCGTTCCTGGGCCGCAAGGCGGTGCTTCCGCCGCTGGGCCTGCTCACCGTGGCCGCCATGCTGCCGCCCAGCTGGAACCTCAAGCTGCTGGACCTGAACGTGGAGTCCATCTCCCGCAAGGATGTGGACGCCGCCGACCTGGTCCTGGTCTCGGCCATGCTGGTGCAGCGGGCGGGATTCGAGCGGCTGGTGGCCCTGTGCCTGGAGGCGGGCAAGCCGGTGCTGGCCGGCGGCCCCTACCCCACCAGCTGCCACGACAGCATCGAGGGGGTGGACTGGTTCGTCCTGGGCGAGGCGGAGGTGAACCTCCCGCCCTTCCTCAAGGACTTCGAACTGGGCACGCCCAAGCACTGCTACCGCGACCCCGCCCATCCGGACCTGTCCGGCACCCCGGCGCCCCGCTACGACCTGGTGCGCCAGCGCCGCTACGCCGGGGCGGCCCTGCAGTTCTCCCGCGGCTGCCCGCACCACTGCGAGTTCTGCGACATCGTCGAGCTGTTCGGGCACCGGCCGCGCACCAAGCGCCCGGACCAGTTCCTGGCGGAGCTGGACCTGCTGTTCGACCAGGGCTGGCGCGGCTCGCTGTTCGTGGTGGACGACAACTTCATCGGCAACCGCAAGGAAGTGCGCGAGCTGCTGCCGGAACTGGCCCGCTGGCAGGAGCAGCACCATCGCCCGTTCTCGCTGTTCACCGAAGCCAGCCTCGACCTGGCCGCCGACCCGCCCCTGATGGAGGCCATGGTGGCGGCCGGCTTCAACATGGTGTTCGTGGGCATCGAGACCCCCGACCAGGCCACCCTGGAAGCCGTGGAAAAGAGCCAGAACAGCCACGCGGACCTGCTGGCCAGCGTCCGCGCCATCCAGGACTCGGGCCTGGAGGTCTCGGCCGGCTTCATCCTGGGCTTCGACGAGGATCGGGCGGACATCTTCGACCGGCAGATCCACTTCATCGAAAAGTCCGCCATCCCCACCGCCATGGTGGGCCTGCTCACGGCGCTGCCCCGCACCCGGCTGCATGCGCGCCTGGGTGCCGAGGGCCGGCTGCTGGGCTCCGGCGCCGGCGGCAACAACACCCACGACCTGGATCTCAATTTCCGGCCCCGCATGGACGCGGCCCTGCTCCGGGACGGCTACAAGCGGGTGCTGCAGTCGGTCTACACGCCCCGGCGCTACTTCGACCGCTGCCTCCAGCTGGTGCGCCGGATGAAGCACGGCCAAGCGTCCTGCCGGCGGATCCGGTTCATGGAGCTGCGCGCCTTCATTCTTTCCCTGGTCCGCCAGACCTGCTCCCGCTACGGCCTCGCCTACTGGAGCTACCTGTTCAAGGGCATCCTTTCCCGCCCCCTGATGACCGCCGAGATCGTCGCCCTGGCGGTGAAGGGCCACCATTTCTTCACCATCACCGACAACCTCCTGTCGCTGGAACGCTTCAGGGAACGCCTGGAGGGCTTCCAGCGGGACCTGGAAGCCCGGCTGAAGGACATGCGGGACAGCCCGGGGCGCCGGCTGCGCCTGGAAGCCTACCGCAACCGGCTGCTGAAGCGGGCCTGGAGCCGATGCCGGCGGATCCACCCGGATTTCCAGGACAGCGCCTTCCGGATCCTGGAAGGGTTCCGCACCCGAAGCGCCCGCTTGCTGGCCCAGGGTCTCTCTTAGTATAGTCTGTCCCCGACGGGCACCCGCCCCGTTGGAGGCCACATGATCCACACCAAAGCCTATGCCGCTCCGGGAGCAGCCAAACCCCTGGAGCCCTTCGAGTTCGACCGCCGCGAGGTGGGCCCCCAGGATGTCCTCATCGACATCGCCTACTGCGGCGTGTGCCATTCGGACATCCACCAGGTCAAGGACGAATGGGGCGGTTCGCTGTTCCCCATGGTCCCCGGCCACGAGATCGTGGGCCGGGTGGCCCAGGTGGGCGCCCAGGTGAAGGGCTTCAAGCCCGGCGACCTGGCCGG
>JARLGP010000043.1 GCA_031292735.1 Holophaga sp. | reverse complement strand
GGACGGCAAACGCTTCGGACTTTCCGCCCGCAGCTTGCGAGGACGGAAAGTCCGAAGCGTAAGCGTGGGTCGGCGCCTGGCCGGGGGACCCGAGTTGAGGCGGCGCCGTGCCGAGGGACGGACGAACGTTTCCGGAGCCACCGGCAGGTCAGGATGGGACGGGACAAAATGTCCAAACTGCAGACGAGGTCAGCATTTAGAGCCACACCTTGCATCTTGCGGTTTGGTGCCGCTGCGCGTCCCCAAACCGACGACGTCAGCATTTAGAGCCACATC
This sequence comes from Holophaga sp., assembly GCA_031292735.1. Next base: position 3,339 of record JARLGP010000043.1, on the reverse strand, counting down.
AAGTGGCTCTAAATGCTGACGTCGCCCTTCCTTACCCGGTCCATTTCGCGCTTCTGTTCCCGCTCCCGCAGGGCGTCGCGCTTGTCGCCCATGGTCTTGCCCTCGGCCAGCGCGATGCGCACCTTGATCTTGCCCCGGGGGTCCAGGTAGATGGCCAGGGGGATCACGGTGAACCCCTTGCGCTCGACCTTGGCGCAGATCTTGTGGATCTCCGCCCGGTGCAGCAGCAGCTTGCGCGGCCGCAGGGGATCGTGGTTGGCGTAGGTGCCGAACTCGTAGGGGCTGATGTTGGCCTGGCGCAGCCACAACTCGCCGGCCTTGGCGTCCACGTAGGCGTCCTGCAACTGGCCGTGGCCGCCCCGCAGCGCCTTCACCTCGGTGCCCAGCAAGGCGATGCCCGCCTCCCAGGTGTCCAGCACGTGGAAGGCGTGAAGGGCTTTGCGGTTCCGGACCAGGTCTTCACTCATGACCCCAGTGTATCCGGGTTAAAGTTAGGGTTTCATCACTGGAGGCGCCGTGCTCCATAAGTTGCTCACCCCAGTCATCGCCTGGATGACCGCTCTCATGGTGGCCGTGGGCCCCATCGGGGTCACGCTCCTCATGGCCGTCGAAAGCGCCTGCATTCCCCTGCCCAGCGAGGTGATCATGCCCTTCGCCGGGTTCCTGGCTTATAAGGGGCAAATGACGTTCATGGGCATGGGCGGCGCCAGCCCCTGGGCCGGGATCGTGACGGCCGGCCTGTTCGGCGCCATCGGCTGCAACCTGGGTTCCATCCCGGCGTTCGAGCTGGGCGCCTGGGGCGGGCGCAAGGCGGTGGAACGCTACGGCAAGTACATCCTGCTCAACCTCGATCATCTGGACCAGGCCCACCGGTTCTTCGAGCGCTTCGGCACCTGGGCGATCATCCTGGGGCGCATGCTGCCGGTGGTCCGCACCTTCATCGCCCTGCCCGCCGGCATCGCCAAGATGAACCGCACCCGGTTCCACCTGCTCACCTTCATCGGCAGCCTGCCCTGGTGCCTGGGCCTGGCCTGGACCGGCTACGTGCTCGGCGAACGCTGGGGCACCCTGGGGGTCTATTTCCACCGGTTCGACCTGGCGCTTTGCCTGATCCTCGCCGCCGGGGCCGGCTGGTTCGTCTGGAGCCATATCCGCGGCGCTCGGCACAAGCAAATGTGATGCAAGGGAGTACAATGGGATTTCCACGCGGAGATGGCCATGGAGATCCCTGAAAACCTGAGAGAGATCGTCGATCGCCTGGGCGTGGCGCTGGTGAAGGCCCTGGCCAACGACGAAAGCAGCCGCGCCCTGGTGCAGGAGATCCAGGCCTACGGTTTCGACATGGCGCTGATGCTGGAGGCCACCGTGGCCCTGCACAAGCGCGAGGACGGCGAGGACGGGGCCGAGGACGCTGCGGAGGGCTTCGACGGCCCGGGCGCGGAAACCGGCTTCTCCCTGGACCAGGACCGCGGCCAGTGGTCCGAAGAGGACAAGGCTTTCCTGAAAACCTTCAAAATTTCCCTGGAATGACCCGCGACTGGGAACGGCCGGCTCCGGATCTGGCCCTTGGCCGGAACCCCAACGTCGCCGGCATGGACCTGGCGGCCCTGCGTGAGCTGGTGCTGGGTCTGGGGGAGAACGGGTTCCGCGCCGCGCAGATCCATGAGGGCCTCTACCGGCACCGGTGGACCCGCTGGGAACAGTTCTCCAGCCTGTCCAAGGCCCTGCGGGCCAAGCTGCAGGCGCGCACCGAGCTGCGCTGGCCGGAGATCCAGGAAAGCGTCGATTCGGACGACGGCGCCACCAAGCACGCCTTCCGGCTGGAGGACGGCAGCCTGGTGGAGGGCGTGCACATGCCCTACGGGGACCGCACCACCCTCTGCCTGTCCAGCCAGGTGGGCTGCGCCATGGGGTGCACCTTCTGCGCCACCGGGCTCATGGGCATCAAGCGCAACCTCACCGCCGGGGAGATCGTCGGCCAGGTGGTGACCATGCTGGGCGCCCACGGGCACCAGGAGGACCATCCGGTCAATCTGGTCTTCATGGGCATGGGCGAACCGCTGCACAACCTGGACCAGGTCATGGCGGCCTTCGCCCTGCTCACCGACCCCAAGGGCCTGGCCCTGTCGCCCCGGCGCATCACGCTGTCCACTTCCGGCCTGGTGAGCGGCATCCAGCGCCTGGCCAGCCATGCCAGGCGCCCGCGCCTGGCCCTGAGCCTCAACGCCACCACCGACGCCTACCGCGACCGCATCATGCCGGTGAACCGGGCCTGGAACCTGGCCGCGCTGCGCGATGCGCTCAAGGCCTTCCCGCTGGAGCACGGGGAGCGGATCACCCTGGAATACGTACTGCTCCAGGGAGTCACTGACAGCCTGGAGGACGGCCGGCGGCTGGCCGCTTTCGCCCGCCAGTTCCCCAGCAAGGTGAACCTGATCCCCTTCAACCCCCACGAAGGCTCGGGCTTCGAACCTCCCTCCGAACAGCGGATCGAGGAGCTGTGCGCGCTCCTGGCCGCCCGGGGGCTCACCGTCAGCGTCCGCCGCTCCCGGGGCCAGGACGTGGCCGGAGCCTGCGGCCAACTGGTCCGGCGTGAGCCGCGGAAGGAGCCAGCCCGTTCCACCGGGCAGGGCGACGGGGGCCTTGCCTGACTCCGTAATAAACCTATCATAATAGCGATTTCGTTTCCCGGCCTCGCCGAATGCGGCGGGCAGTGCCGTGACCATCCGTTCGGAGCAACCCGCATCACCCCTGAAAGGAATCTTTATGAAATCGCTGAACGGGCTGCTTTTCGTCCCCATGGTCATGCTGTCGAGCCTGAGCGCCAAGGAAACACCAAGCACTGCCATCCTACGAAAAGTCACCAGCATCCATACTCGGGTATACGGTTTAGAAAATCTTTTGATAAAGCCTTTTACAAAAACTAAAACGGAGAATGACATTGATTCGTGGCGAGCCCTGATGACGGAGTGCGGTAAATTCATGGGAGCCAATGGGGATAAAAATGTAAACCTGCAATTAATGGCAATCTTGAACGGTGCAAGTGAAACAATCATAAATTTGCGGAAAATCTATTTCAATAACGTTATCAAGCCAGCACTTTCATCGGATTGCAAGACCGATGGATTGAACAAAATTGATAAAAATAAAATTGATTTTGCAAAAATTAATTTTACCAAACTGAAGAGTGACCTGGCAAAGGCAACGGCTGAAGACATCCATGCCGTTCAGGATGTTCAACAGGACGCCAAGAACATCGTCGGGCTCATTGGCAACAGCAAGGACAAGCAAAACCTCGCTGAACGGGAGTCCCTTTCGATCATCTCGACCCTGGGCATC
>JARLGP010000250.1 GCA_031292735.1 Holophaga sp. | reverse complement strand
GCTGGGCCTGGGAGGGGCACCCGGCCGATCCCGCCGCCGAGGCCCGGGCCGAGGCCGCCCAGGTGCGCAACGAGGCGGACGCCCTGGCTGCCCAGGCCCCGCCGGCGGACCGGGTTCCGGGCTGCCGCGCCGCCTGGCTCAAGGGCCAGGATTCGGTCAGCCCCACCGCCCTGGAAGCCCTGGCCCGGTGTCCGTTCCGGTCCATGGCCGAGCGGGTCTGGGGCATGGCGAGCAGCGACCCGGGCGGCGCCCTGCGCATGGCGGTGGGCACCCTGGCCCATCACGTGCTGGAGGCGGCGCTGCGGCCGCTGGTGGGCGTGCGGGATTGGCCGGCGGCCTTCCTGGCCTCGGCCGGGAACGGCGCGGAAGCCCTGCTGGAGCAGCTCCAGGGGCGCTGGGCGGCGGATCGGGACGGCTGGCTGGCGGAGCTCCGCGACCTGCCCCGGGGCCAGTGGAACCAGGCCGCCCAGGAGCTGGAGGCGCTGCTGCCCAACCTGGCCCAGGCCCTGCTGGGCGACGCGCTGGCCGCCGGGCCCACCAAATACGAAGTGGCCTTCCTGTTTCCCGCCCTGCTGGACATGGAGGCGGCGGCGCGCAAGCAGAGCCTGCCCCTGCAGGAGGGCTGGACCCGCACCATCCTGTCCCTGGAGGCGCAGGTGGGGCCGGTGGCGCTGGAGCTCGGCGGCGGGCGCAGCCTGGCGGTGGCCGGCAAGATCGACCGGCTGGAGCACTGGGAGCACACCGAGGGCCACATGTTCCTGCGGGTGGTCGACTACAAGGTGTCCCGCCAGGATTCGCTCAAGGCCTACGCCGAGCCGGGCGCCCCGTTCGGCGCCCACCTGCAGACCCCGGTGTACATGCTGCTGGCCGAAGCGGCCTTCGCGACCCCATGCAGCGCCGTGCTGCTGCCGCTGCGGGAAGCCGCCCCGGATCCGTTCACCGAGCACCTGCGGGCCCTGGTCCAGGGGGCCGGGGAAGGCTCCTGGCGGGACCGGCTGCTGGGCAACCTGGCGGTCTTCGACGACCGCCTGGAGGCGGGCGATTTCCCGCCCACCCCCGGGGGCCACTGCCGGTGGTGCCAGCTGAGCGCGCTTTGCGGCCGGCCGGTGGACGTGGACAGCGCCGAGGAGGGGGACTGAGATGCGCGACCTGGACCTGAACGATCCCCTGGTGCTGGAGCAGTCCCTGGTGGTCAGCGCCAGCGCCGGATCGGGCAAGACCTTCACGCTCACCGTGCTGGTCACCGCCAGCCTCGGGCGCGGGCAGCTGCGCCCCTACGAGATCCTGGCCACCACCTTCGGCGAGGCCTCGGCGGCCGACCTGCGGGAACGGCTGCTGCGGCCGCTGGACCTGCTGGCGGCGCTGGACGCCGCGGCCTGGACCGGGCTGCTGCCCCTGCTGGGCCAGCCGGGCGGGGCCGAGGCCGACGCCCTGCTGCAGGCGCTGCCGCTGGCGGACAGCCTGCGCCGCTCGGCCAAGGAAGTGGCCCAGGCCTCCGCCCTGTGGGCCGGGGTCGCCTGGGCCCAGGGGCCGGAGCGGGCCCGGGCCTTCTGGCAGCGCGTGCGCCGGGAGGCGGAGCTGCTCCAGGTGTCCACCATCCATGCCCTGGCCCTGGGCCTGCTGCGCCAGGGCGAAGGCGCGCCGGAAGCCATCCTGGACTCGGCCCATCCGGCCCTGCTCCGGCTGCTGCGCCAGACCGGGCGGGAAGCGCTCACCCTGGCCGAAGACCACCCGGACCAGGCGCCGGCCCAGACCCTGCTGGCCTGGGCCGAGCGCGCCTGGCCGGCCCTGTCCGCCGCCCACGACGGCCACCGGGACGCCATGGGCCTGCTGGAGCCGGAGGACCCGCAGCCGATCCGGGACGCCTTCCACGCGGCCCTGGCCAGGGCCGAGGCGGCCTTCGCGCCCCTGGCGGGCGACCCGCAGCTGGCCCTGGATCCCGCCAGCAAGTCCCGGCGCTTCTTCAAGCCCTCCTGCATCGTGCCCATCCCCCGGGCCGGGGGGCTGCCGGCGCGGGTGCGCTGGGCCGAGCAGCAGAGCCGGGTGGTGCGCGAACTGGACACCATCCCCGGCTACTATTCCGCCGCGTTCCGGGACGCCTTCGCCACCCTGGGGCCGGTGGCCGGCGCCTGGGAGGACTGGCTGCGCTGCCTGCTGGTGGGGATGCTCCGGGCCTTCGAGCAGGGCAAGGCGGAACAGGGCCAGGCCACCTTCGGCGACCTGGTGCGGGCGGCCCTGCGCGGCCTGCGCCAGGGGGAGCTGCAACCGCCCGCCCCGAAGCTGCTGCTGGTGGACGAGTGTCAGGACACCTCCCGGGCCCAGGATGCCTTCCTGGCGGCGCTGGGGGCCGAACGCACCGTGCGGGTGGGCGACCTCAAGCAGGCCATCTACGGGTTCCGCGGCGGGGATCCCGAACTGCTGCGCGACCACCTCAAGGCGGCCGGGGAACGGGCCTTCCGGCTGCCCTGCAACTTCCGTTCGGCGCCGCCGGTGGTGGCCCTGGCCAACCGCTACGTGGAGGAGGTGTGGCCCCAGCTGGACCCGGAGGCCGGAAACCTGGACGGGCGCCAGCAGGCGGTGGGCTCCAGCAGCCTGCCGGTGGGCCTGGTGCGCGCCGACGGCCCGGCCAAGGGTTCCGACCTGCCGGCCCTGGCCCCCTGGATCGCCGCGCTTTCCACCGAGGCCGGCTGGCGCCAGACCCTGGGCCCGGCCGGCCGCGGCGCCGGGCGCCGGCGCGCCCTGCTGCTGCGCCAGCGCACCAAGCTGGCCGGCCTGCTGCAGCGCCTGAAGAGCCGCGGGGTCCAGCCCTACGTGGTGGCCAAGGAGGGCTTCTGGGAAAGCCCCGGGGTGCGCCTGGTGCTGGCGGCGCTGGAGGCGGTGGCCCATCCCGAGCGCCCCCTGCCGGCCGCGGCCCTGCTGCGCAACCTGGCGGGCTTCAGCGACGGGGAACTCACCGCCCTGGCGGCCGAACGGATGCCGGGCCTGGGCGCCCTGGATCCCGAACGGGCGCCCGCCGAACGCCGGGAGGCGGTGCGCTGGCTGCAAGGGCTGGTCCGGGCCAGCACCCAGGACATCGCCGGCCAGCTGCTGGTCCAGGGCGCCCTGCTGCGCCTGCTGAGCGCCCTGCGGGCCCATGGCGCCATGGAGCCCATGCGGGCGCGGCGCAACCTGGCCGCCCTGCTGGCCATGGTGCTGGAGCTGCCGGCCAGCCCGGTGGCCGCCTTCGCCATGCTGGAGGAAGCCAAGGCCATGGTGCGCGGCGACCTGCCCGCCAGCGTGGACGGGGTGGACCTGATCATCCAGACCGTGCACGGCAGCAAGGGCCTGGAGTACGACGACGTCATCCTGCCCCTGCTGAACGCCCCGCCGCGCAGCTTCCGGCACGGCGAAGTGCGCACCGACCCGGCCACCGGGGCCCTGGCCCTGGCCTGGAAGCTGGGCAACCACCCCGGCCCGGCCTACGCCGCCCTGAAGCCCATCGTGGAAGCCCGGCAGCGCCGGGACGATTTGAACCTGCTCTACGTGGCCTGCACCCGGGCCCGGGAGCGCATGTGCATGCTGTTGCAGGATCCCGGCAAGGCCAGGCCGGCGGCCGAAGCCAAGACCTGGGCCCAGTGGGGCCAGGTCCTGGCTTCGGCCCACCCGGAACTGCGGGTGCTGGAAACCCTGCCTTCGGTCGAGCCGTTGCCGGTTGTTCCGGTCCCGGCGCTGGAGGCTCCCGAGCCCCGGCGCGCGCTGGTGCAACCGCCGGCCGAAGCGGAAGCCGGGGCCGAGGCGCCCGGGGCGGGGCTCCAGGCGCGCCAGGACGGCGAAGCCATGCACGCCTTCCTGCGCGACCTCCTGGTGCGCTGGGAGGATCCCGCCTTCGAGGCCTGCCTGGCCCAGCCGCCGCCGGTGCGCCAGGCCCGGGAGAACGCCCGGCGCTTCCTGGACCAGTTCCAGGCCCGCGGCTGGCGGCCGCTGCGCCGGCGCACCGAGCTGCCCATCGCCGGAGCCGCCGCCAGCGGCGCCGAAGGGCGGGCCGACCTGGTGGTCTGGGCCCCGGACCGCATCCACCTGCTGGACTTCAAGCATTCCAAGGGCTTCGGTCCCGAGGAGCTGGCCGGCTACCGGGCCCAGCTGGAACGCTACGGCGCGGCGCTGCAGGACAGGGAAGGGCTGCCGGTGGAGGCCTGGCTGGTGGCGCTGCGCAGCGGGGATTGGGTGCGGGTCTTCTAGCCCGAAACGAGCCGGCCATCGCACGCTGTGCGACGCCAGCTCGGGGCTGGACTGGAATCCCGCAGGTGCTGCGGGTCCGTCAGACTGGCACCGTTTGAATTCGTTGGGTGCTGGTATCTGGGCCGGGCACAAGCAGCCGTAACGGAGCAAGCTCCGCAACGGCTGCTAGCACCGTTTGAATTCGTTGGGTGCTGGCGTCTGGGCCTAGATCCTGTGGGAGTCCTTGGGATTGAAGGTCTGGTCGGAGCTGTCCTGGGAGCTGTTCTTCGGATCGTCGGCCACCAGGGTGAACGTGCGGGTCTGCTGCTGCAGGGTTGCCGTGACGTTCCCGGCATGGTTGGGGGTGGCGGCGAGGAAGGAAGCAAAAACGAGAGTCAACATGATTTCTCCTGAAGGGGCACGGGAGCCCGCCCTGGTTCGGCGTGGCGCCCAGGTGATGGATCGTGCAGCAGCATGACTGCCGCGTGAAGGGATTCGGGACCGGCAGAGGCCGTGCAATGCGTGCCTCGTCGGATGCTCAAGAGGAACGGTCCGTTCCCCTCAAATCCGAAGTACGCAGATTCTGGACAATGACGCGGGGTGGCCCTTGGGGAGAGAATCCACCGCGGCCATCGCCCTCATGGGAAGATCGGCCGGCACCGCCGTGGGCCCGGCCTGGGCCACGAAATCCGGCCAGGGGCTCGGCTCCCGGTGGGACGCGACCCGTGGGGTCTTGACGCCCCCCAGCCTGATTTCCAGGGCATAGGCGGGAACCTTCTGTCTGGAGCAGCAGCCCGAGGGCAGCTGATGCCCAACGCCGACCGGGCTCCTCGCGGAAGCCATTTCCTCGCAGCTGACCGATCTGCCCTTGAGGAGGGCCATAGACCGATCCCCGAGTCCGACCAGGACCACGGCCAGCAAGGAAAAGAGCAGAAGGAACCGGCGCAAGGGAAAAACCTCAAGGAACAATTTAGGCGGGCGGCAAGCCCATGCAACGCTTGAAAGCTTCATCCCGGCTTCGATGGAGCGGGAAAATGGCTCGCGGGAATGGACCCGTGGGAATGTTCAATGGTTTAGCGTGATCCGTTCCCGCCGCTTCCCGAACAGGGCGAAAGCGCAAACCCCGGTGGACAGGATGCCCATGGCGCCGCTCACCACCAGGGCGGCCGCCGCGCCGGCGCCGTTCACCAGGGAACCGGCGTACAGGCTGCCGATGGGGGTGACCCCGCCGAACGACAGGTTGTAGACGCTCGTCACCCGGCCGCGCATGTCGTCGCTGGAATGGATCTGCAAGGTGGCGTTGATCTGGGCGGTGCAGATGATCTGGCAGAACCCGGTGAGCGCCAGCAGGGCGCAGGACAGGAAGAACCCGTGCTGCAGCCCCACCATCAGGCTGAACACCGACATGCCCAGCGCGCCCAGCAGCAGGATGGGCAGCTTGGGCCCATCCTTGCTGCGCGCCGCCAGGGAAAGGGCACCCAGGGTGGAGCCGGTCCCCAGCGCGGTCAACTGGCCGATGTTCTGCATCCACGTGCCGACCAGGGAGACACACTGGCCGGTCCAGAACAGCCGGAAATTCCGGTGGCCGAAGGCGGGAAAGGTCCGCTGGAACCGCGAGCGGAGGGAAGGATTCACCATACGTCCTTGACAGTAGCCATCCGCTCCGCGAGGCGCAAGCCGGGCCCTTCCTACCAGGCCCAGCCCACCTTCAGGGAGGCCTCCCCCTCGGTGGGGTTCGGCCTGCAGATCCGGCCGTCGGCCGAGGCCTGCCGGTCCCCGGCGATCCTTTCGTGGGCGGCCAGCCAGGGGTTGATGGTGAGGTGGTCGCCCATCCGGAACACCCAGCCCGCGCCCAGCGTCGCCTGGAAGGTGCGCAGGGTGACCGGATCCGCCTGGCCATCGGGACGCAGCCGCTGCTGCCAGCGCTCCACCCCCGAACCCAGCCAGGGCCCGGTGAAGCCCGGCCGGAAGAAGCGGTCCACCAGCAGCGCGGCGGCCCGGGTGCGACCGTCCCCCCAGCCCCTGGGCTCGAAGGCCGAAGGCGGATGGACCTCGGCCAGCACGCCCCGGAGCCGCCAGGTGCCGAGGCCGCCGGCCAGGGAGCCGTACCAGCCGCCGGTGGCGTAGGGAACCACGTCCAGTTCCGTGCTCCATGCGATGGCGCCCGGCCGGTCCTGGGCCATCGCCGCGGTGCAGGCCAGGATCAGGAAGATGCTCGAAGAAAATTTCATGGTGCCTCCAAATGTCACCTTGAGGTGACATACGAGTTAAAAAAAGGAACCCCGGTCACGGGCGGGTAGGGAACAGCCGGGCGCAAAGCTGGTCCAGCGCCCGTTCGATGCGGGTCCAGCCCGCGGCCGTGGCGATGGGGATGCCGCCATAGACGTCCACGGTGCGGGAGCGCAGCAGGAGGTGCTGGAGCCCGGCGCCCAGCAGGGCCGAAAGGGCTTCCACGTCGACCTCCTGGCCCTGGAAGCGGGGCGCGAGGGCCTTCATCAGGGCGGCGGACCGCGCCTCCCGGATCCGGGCCAGGATGTCGGTGAGCGGATTCCTGGCCAGGGTTTCCCAGGCCAGGATCTCCAGCGTGTGGGGGCGCCGACGCAGGGCGCGCAGATGGCGTTTCAGCAGGCCCGCGGCGAGCCGGGCGGGATCCCGCTCCGGCCTGGGCCCAAGGATCTCGGCTTCGCTGGGCCAGAAATTCATCTGGGTCCCCCAGGCTTCCAGGAGGGCGTCCATTCCTCCGAAATAACGGTAGATGAGCACCTTGTCCACCCCCGCCTCGCGCGCGACGGCATTCACCCCCAGCGCCCCGAACCCCTCCCGCACCAGCAGGCTGCCCACGGCCTGAAGGATCCGGTCCCGGGTCGCCTGGGCGTCGCGGGTGCGGGGGGTTGGGGACTTGGCGGGCGTGGACATGGGAGCCTCACCTGTGAGGCTAGTCACCTGTCGGTGACTTGTCAACCTCGGACCCCCGCCGGCGGGCGTCCCGGGCTATTGCACGACGCACTTGCCGCTGCATGCTGCGCCCCGGGAAGCTAGGAGCCTGTCTACGTATTGGAAGGCCCCGCGATGATGGCACCGGCCATGGCAAGACAAGGCACGCGAGGTGAGCGATTTGGATAATCGTTCGCCGAGCGTAACGCGGGATTGCCGTGGCCGCTGCCATCACCCGAAGG
>JARLGP010000249.1 GCA_031292735.1 Holophaga sp. | reverse complement strand
TCGACGTGCTGCTGACCGACAACCTGTTCGGGGACATCCTCAGCGACGAAGCCTCCGTGCTCACCGGCAGCCTGGGCATGCTCCCCAGCGCCAGCCTGGGCGGCAAGGTCGGGCTCTACGAACCGGTCCACGGCTCCGCCCCGGACCTGGCCGGGCGGGACCTGGCCAACCCCATCGGCGCCATCGGCAGCGCGGCCATGCTGCTGCGCCACAGCCTCGGGCTGGCCGAGGAGGCCGCGGCCCTGGAGGCGGCGATTTCCGCGGCCCTGACCCAGGGCTTCGGCACCGCCGACCTGGCCTGCCAGCCGGCCCGGGTGGGCACCCGGGGCATGGGCGAGGCCATCCGCCAGAGCTTCGCCCTGGAATTCGCGGGGGTGACGGCATGAGCGCACGCACCCTGTACGACAAGCTCTGGGACAGCCACGTGGTGGAGGAGCGCGAGGACGGCGCCGCGCTGATCTACATCGACCGCCACCTGGTGCACGAAGTGACCAGCCCCCAGGCCTTCGAAGGCCTGCACCTGGCCGGGCGCGGCGTGCGCCGGCCCCTGGCGACCCTGGCGGTGGTGGACCACAACGTCTCCACCCGCGACCGCCGGGCGGGCATCAAGGACCCCACCAGCCGCCTGCAGGTGGAGACCCTGGAACGCAACTGCAAGGATCCCGCCTTCCGGGTGCCCTACATCCCGCTGCTGGATCCACGCCAGGGCATCGTCCACATCATCGGCCCCGAACAGGGCTTCACCCTGCCCGGCGCCACCCTGGTGTGCGGCGACAGCCACACCAGCACCCACGGGGCGTTCGGCGCGCTGGCCTTCGGCATCGGCACCAGCGAGGTGGAACACGTGCTGGCCACCCAGACCCTGGTGCAGAAGCGGGCCCGCAACTTCCGCATCCGCTGCGAAGGCGCGCTGCCCAAGGGGGTGGGCGCCAAGGACCTGATCCTGCACATCATCGGCCGGATCGGCACCGCCGGCGGCACCGGCTGCGCCCTGGAGTTCGCCGGTTCCGCCGTGCGCGCCATGAGCATGGAGGAGCGCATGACCTTGTGCAACATGGCCATCGAGGCCGGGGCCCGCACCGGGCTGGTGGCGCCGGACGAAACCACCTTCGCCTACCTCAAGGGCCGGCCCATGGCCCCCTCGGGCGCCCAGTGGGACGCTGCGGTGGCGGCCTGGCGCAAGCTTCCTTCGGATCCCGACGCCCGGTTCGACAAGGAGCTGGTGCTGGAGGTGGACGCGCTGGAACCCCAGGTGACCTGGGGCACCAACCCCGAGGCGGTGACCTCCATCCTGGGCCACGTGCCCATGGCCGCCGACGCGCCCACGCCGGAAGCGGCGGCCCAGATGGAGCAGGCCCTGGCCTACATGGGGCTCACCCACGGCCAGGCCATGCAGGGGCTGCCGGTGGACGTGGTGTTCATCGGCTCCTGCACCAACGGCCGGATCGAGGATCTGCGCCAGGCGGCCGCCGTGCTCAAGGGCCGCCGGGTGGCGGCCAGCGTGAAGGTCCTGGTGGTGCCCGGCAGCGGGCTGGTGAAGGCCCAGGCCGAGGCCGAAGGGCTGGACGCGGTGTTCCTGGACGCCGGCTGCCAGTGGCGCGAGCCCGGCTGCTCCATGTGCCTGGGCATGAACGACGACCAGCTCGGCCCGGGCGAGCGCTGCGCCAGCACCAGCAACCGCAACTTCGAGGGCCGCCAGGGCCGGCTGGGGCGCACCCACCTGGTGTCTCCCGCCATGGCCGCCGCCGCCGCCATCCGCGGCCACCTGACCGACGTTCGGGAATTCATCTGAGGAGGACCGCCATGCAGCCGTTCACCGTCCATACCGGCCTGGCCGCGGCCATGCTCCAGGACAACATCAACACCGATCTCATCATCCCCAAGCAGTTCCTCAAGACCATCCATCGCCGGGGCCTGGGCCGGCACCTGTTCCACGATCTGCGCTACCGGGAGGATGGCAGCGACGTGCCGGAGTTCCCGCTCAACCGGGAGCCCGGCCGGCATGCCAGCATCCTGCTGGCCGGGGTCAACTTCGGCTGCGGCTCCAGCCGCGAGCACGCCCCCTGGGCCCTGCTGGATTTCGGCATCCGGGCGGTGCTGGCGCCCTCCTTCGCCGACATCTTCGCCACCAACGCGGTGAAGAACGGCATCCTGCCCGGCGTGGTGGCCCCCGAGGCGCTCCAGGCGCTGGCGGCCTACCCGGGCGAGCTGGTGGTGGACCTGCAGGCCGAACGGGTTCGGGCCGGGGCCGATGCCTTCGCGCTCCGGACCGATCCCTGGGCCCGCGGCATCCTGCTGGAAGGCCTGGACGAAGTGGAACAGACCCTGCGCGGCATCGACCGGGTGGAGGCCTTCGAACAGCGGCGGCAGGCCGAGTCTCCCTGGCTTTGAAGCGGAACCTGGACCTCGGCATCGTGTTTCCCGGCCCACGGGAAAAATGGGATTTTCTGCCGCCATCCATCCCAACTTCGGCAACGCCTGCTTCAGGGACGGCCTATGGTGGAAGGAACGCCTAAGCCCAGGTGGATCCATAAGGAGCAGGGATGTCCAGCAAGCTGCGTATCGCCTCGATTCCCGGAGACGGGATCGGCAAGGAAGTGATGGTGGAAGGGATCCGGGTATTGGACGCGGCGGCCACCAAGTACGACTTCAGCATCGACTGGCGCCATTTCGACTGGTCGTGCGAATACTACGCCAAGCACGGCAGCATGATGCCGGCGGACGGCATCCAGCAGCTGCGGCCGTTCGACTCGGTCTTCCTGGGCGCGGTGGGCTTCCCGGGGGTGCCGGACCACGTGTCGCTGTGGGGCCTGCTGATCCCGATCCGGCGGGAGTTCGACCAGTATGCCAACATCCGTCCGGTGCGCCTGATGCCGGGGGTGGTTTCCCCGCTGGCCGGGCGCAAGTCCGGGGACATCGACATGCTGATCGTGCGGGAGAACACCGAGGGCGAGTACGGCACCAGCGGCCGGCGCGAGTTCGAAGGCACCGACCAGGAGCGGGTGATCCAGGAAAGCACCTTCACGCGCAAGGGGGTGGACCGGATCATGCGCTACGCCTTCGAGCAGGCGCTGACCCGGGGCAAGCACGTGACTTCGGCCACCAAGTCCAACGGCCTGGCCATCTCCATGCCTTACTGGGACGACCGCTTCAAGGCCATGGCGGCCCAGTATCCGGGGGTGCGCACCGACCAGTTCCACATCGACATCCTCACCGCGCAGTTCGTGCGCAACCCGCAGTGGTTCGACGTGGTGGTGGGTTCCAACCTGTTCGGGGACATCCTTTCCGACCTGGCCCCGGCCTGCGCCGGCACCATCGCCATCGCGCCCTCGGCCAACCTGAACCCGGAGCGGATCTACCCCTCCATGTTCGAACCAGTGCACGGTTCCGCGCCGGACATCGCGGGCAAGGGCATCGCCAACCCCATCGGCCAGGTGTGGGCCGGGTCGATGATGCTGGAGCACCTGGGCCAGCCGGCGGCGGCGGCCTCGGTGATGCGCGCCATCGAGCGGGTGCTGGTCAGCGGCCCCACCACCCCGGACCTGGGCGGCAAGGGCAGCACCCGGGACATGGGCCTGGCCATGGTGGACGCCCTGGA
>JARLGP010000248.1 GCA_031292735.1 Holophaga sp. | reverse complement strand
GCGCGGGGCGAGTACGAAAAGGCCTCCCGCCTGGAGTACGGCGAGCTGCCTTCGCTGGAGAAGCAGATCGCCCAGGCGACCAACGTGGAGGGCGCCATGCTGCGCCTGGAGGTGGCCGACCGCGGCGACGAGCTGATCCTGTTCATCGACGAGGTGCACACCATCGTAGGCGCCGGCTCGGCCGAGGGCGGGCTCGACATCGCCAACGTGTTCAAGCCGGCGCTGGCCCGCGGCGAGCTGCATACCATCGGCGCGACGACGCTCGACGAATACCGCCAGCACATCGAGAAGGACGCCGCCCTGGAGCGGCGCTTCCAGACCGTGTTCGTGGCCGAGCCCAGCGTGGAGGACACCATCTCCATCCTGCGCGGGCTCAAGGACCGCTACGAACTGCACCACGGCGTGCGCATCCGCGACGCGGCCCTGGTGGAGGCGGTCACCCTGTCCCAGCGCTACATCGCCGACCGGTTCCTGCCGGACAAGGCGGTGGACCTCATGGATGAAGCCGCTTCGCTGGTGCGCATCCAGATCGACACCCGGCCCATCGAAATCGACACCCGGGAGCGCCGGCAGATGCAGCTTCAGCTGGAACGCCACGCCCTGGCCAAGGAGAAGGACCCCGCCAGCCGGGCGCGGCTGGCGGAACTGGACGAGGAACTGGGGGATCTCGGCGAGGAGCTGGGGCGCCTCCGGGCCCGGTGGGAGCAGGAAAAGCAGGCGATCGAGGCGACCCGGACGCTGCAGAAGCGGCTGGATGATCTGCGCATCGAACTGGAACAGGCCAAGCAGAAGGGCGAATACGAGCGGGCCTCCCGGCTGGAGTACGGCGAACTGCCCTCGCTGGAGAAGCAGATCGCCCAGGCCACCAACGTGGAGGGGGCCATGCTGCGGCTGGAGGTGGCCGAGGAGGATGTGGCGAACGTGGTGAGCAAGTGGACCGGCATCCCCGCCTCCCGGCTCCTGGAAGGGGAGCGGCAGAAGCTGCTGCACATGGAAGAGCGGCTGCGCGAGCGGGTGGTGGGCCAGGATCCGGCCCTGGTCGCCATCAGCGACGCCCTGCGCCGGAACCGGGCCGGCCTGGCGGATCCCAAACGTCCCATCGGCTCGTTCATGTTCCTGGGGCCCACCGGGGTGGGCAAGACCGAAGTGGCCCGGGCCCTGGCGGAATTCCTGTTCGACGATGAAAACTCGCTGGTGCGCATCGACATGAGCGAATTCACCCACGAGGCCGACGCCACCCGGCTGATCGGGGCGGCCCCCGGCTACGTGGGCTACGAGGAGGGCGGCGCGCTCACCGAGGCCATCCGGCGCCGGCCGTACGCGGTGATCCTGCTGGACGAGATGGAGAAGGCGCACCCCCGGATCTTCGACCTGTTCCTGCAGGTGCTGGAGGACGGCCGACTCACCGACGGCAAGGGGCGCACCGTGAACTTCCGCAACACCGTGGTGCTCATGACCACCAACGTGGGCAGCCAGGCCATCTTCGCCGCCGGCGGCGAGGTGGACAAGGCCGAGAAGGAGATCCAGGTGGCGCTGCGGGAGTACTTCCGTCCCGAGTTCATCAACCGGCTGGACGAAGTGGTGACCTTCCGCTCCCTGAGCCTGGAGGACATGAAGGCCGTGGCCCGGATCCAGATGAAGCGGGTGACGGTCATGCTGGACGAGCAGCACGTGGGGCTGGAGGTGCCGGACGAGGTGCTGGGCTGGCTGGGCAAGGAAGGCTTCGACCCGCAGATGGGGGCGCGCCCGCTCAAGCGGCTGATCCAGCAGGTGGTGGTCAACCGGCTGTCGCGCATGATCCTGGAAGGGCGCCTGCACCCGGGTGAGCTGGTGGTGCTGAAGCTGGAGGGCGACGAGCTGGCGATCACGGTGGAGGCGGTGCAGTAGCCAGAAAAAATGGGTTTGATTCGTAAAAAATTCGTGTAATCTGTCCTGCGGACCCGATGGTCCTCCTCCAATCCCGGCAACGGGATTGGAGTAAGTGAAATGATGCATCAACTCATTAAGGTGGAGTTCGCAGAATGAGAACCAGGGATTTGCTGGCCTTGCACTTTGAAGGCCTGGATCGTGTCATTCATAATCGGTTGCCGGCTGGCCATGGAAACATTTGAATTGACAGCGCATGCTGCCCAAATGATCCGGGAAAGGGGGATTGGGTATGAATGGATTCGACTGGTGCTCTGCGATCCAAGCGCCACCCATCCAGATGCTCGGGACGACAAACTCACCCATCTTCTTCGAAGGATTCCTGAAAACGACAATCGCATGTTACGGCTGGTGATAGATTCCACCCAAAATCCACCCCGGGTGATTACCCTTTTCTTTGATCGAAAGGCTTCTCGGGAGATGCCATGAGGGTGACCTACAGCGAAAAAGATGATGCCCTCTACGTCCGGATGGACGAGTCCGCCATCCTGGAATCAGAAGAGGTTCAACCGGGCTTGATCGTCGATTTCAACGGGAATGGTCAAGTGATAGGGATTGAAATGCACGGAGTGAAAGCAAGAAACCCATTGGTGAACCCGAAGTCCTTGCATTTCGAAGTCGCCTAAAGAACTGCCGCTCCCGTTGGCGGGAGCGGCAGCTCTTCAGGCGGCAACAACCCGATTCACCCCGCCAGCAGCGTGGTGACCTGCTCCAGCCGGGCCTGCTTCTCCTTGGCGCTGCCGCGCAGCTTCGCCACGGCGGCCTCGGGAGCCTTGGTGGTGAAGGATTCGTCAGCCAGCCGGGTGGTGAGGGAATCCAGTTCCTTCAGCAGCTTGGCCCGCTCCTTCTCCAGCTTGGCCTTTTCCGCCGCGGGATCCTTGAGCCCGGCCAGTTCCAGGGCCACGGTGCCGCCGCGCACCACCGCCACGGCCCGGGTGGGGCTGGCCAGATCGCCGTCCTGGAAGGTCACCGACTCCAGCCGGGCGATGCCCTTGAAGCCTTCGGTGAAGGGCGCCAGGGAACGCACGGTGCAGAAGGCGGCCACTTTCTTTCCGGGATCCACGCCGTTGTCGGCCTTGAGCCGGTGCAGGGCGGTGAGCACCTCCTGGAAGTGGGGCACCAGCCCGGGGTCGCCGCCCTGCCGGGCCAGGAGCGGATCGTCCAGGGGCCAGCTGCGGGCCGCCAGCAGCTCGGGCTCCCCGGCCGGGAGCCGGTCGGCCATGACGGCCTGGTGGATCTCCTCGGTGACGAAGGGCACCAGCGGGTGCAGGGCGCGCAGCAGGATGTCCAGGAAGTGCAGGATGGCCGCCTTCTGCGCGCGGCTGCCCTGGGTCAGGGTGACCTTGGCCAGCTCGATGTAGGTGGCGCAGAAGTCGTCCCAGACCAGGTGGTACAGGGTCTCGGCGGCCTCGTGGAAGCGGAATTCGTCGATCGCCTTGGTGGTGATGGCCAGCTGCTCGCGCAGCCGGCCGATCATCCAGTATTCGGCCTCGCCCAGTTCCGGGGTCACCTCCAGGGTCACGTCGGGGGTGAGGCTCAGCTGCACGAAACGGGCGGCGTTCCACAGCTTGTTGCAGAAGTTGCGGCTGGCCTCGAGCCGGGTGCGGGAGAGGGAGATGTCGGTGCCGGGGGCGGCCATGGCGGCCAGCGAATAGCGCAGCGCGTCGGTGCCGAACTCGTCCATGGTGGACAGCGGGTCGATGAGGTTGCCCTTGGACTTGGACTGCTTGGCGCGATGCTGGTCGCGCACCAGGGCGTTGAAGTAGACGTCCCGGAACGGCACCTGGCCGGTCCAGGTGAGGCCGGACATGACCATCCGGGCCACCCAGAAGAACAGGATGTCGTAGCCGGTGATGAGCACGCTGGTGGGGTAGTAGCGCTTGAAATCCTCGGTCTCGTCCGGCCAGCCGAACACGCTGAACGGCCACAGGGCCGAGGAGAACCAGGTGTCGAGGGTGTCGGGGTCCTGCTCGATGCGGGTGCTCTGGCATTTTTCGCAGCAGGTGGGGGTGTCCTCGGCCACGGTGATGTGCCCGCAGTCCTGGCAGGTCCAGGCGGGAATCCGGTGGCCCCACCACAGCTGGCGGGAGATGCACCAGTCCTGGATGTTGGTGAGCCAGTGCTCCCACACGCCGGCCCAGCGCTCGGGGGTGAACTTGATCCGGCCGTCGCGCACCGCCTCCAGGCTTTGCTGGGCGGCTTCATTGACCTTCATGAACCACTGCTCCGAGACCAGGGGCTCCAGCACGGCGCCGCTGCGGCTGCTCACGGAAACCTGGTGGGTGTAGGGTTCGATCTTCTCCATGAGGCCCTGGGCCTCCAGGTCGGCCACCACCTGCTTGCGGCACTGGAACCGGTCCATGCCGGCGTAGGCCGGGCCGGCTTCCGCGGTCATCTTGGCGTCGAAGCCGATGACGGTGATGCACTCCAGGCCCAGGCGCAGGCCCGCGGCATGGTCGTTGGGGTCGTGGGCGGGGGTGAGCTTGACGCAGCCGGTGCCGAACTTGGGGTCCACGAAGGAATCGGCCACCACCGGGATCAGCCGGTCGGTGAGGGGCAGCTTGAGCATCTTGCCCACCAGCTTGCCGAACCGCTCGTCGTCGGGGTGCACCGCCACGCCGGTGTCGCCCATCATGGTCTCGGGCCGGGTGGTGGCCACCACCATGTGGCCGCTGCCGTCGGTGAACGGGTAGCGGATGTACCAGAGCTTGCCCTGGCGCTCCACGTAGTTCACTTCCAGGTCGGAAAGCGCGGTCTGGCTTTCCGGGTCCCACTGGATCATGCGCGGGCCCTTGTAGATCCGGCCCTGCTTGTAGGCGGTGGCGAACACCTTGCGCACCGCCTTGTTCAGGTCGGGGTCCATGGTGAAGCGCTTGCGGGTCCAGTCCACCGAGGCGCCCAGGGCGCGCAGCTGGTTCTCGATGGCCCCCTGGTTCTGGTCCTTCCAGTCCCACAGGCGCTGGACGAAGGCCTCCCGGCCCAGGTCGTAGCGGGACTTGCCCTCGGACTCCTTGAGCTGGCGCTCCACCACGATCTGGGTGGCGATGCCGGCGTGGTCCACCCCGGGCACCCACAGCGCGTCGAAGCCCCGGGCCCGCTTGAAGCGGGTGAGCAGGTCGTGCAGGGTGAACACCAGGGCGTGGCCCATGTGCAGGTTGCCGGTGATGTTGGGCGGCGGGATGACGATGGACCAGGGGATCTTGCCGCTCTTGGGCTGCGCCTCGAATACGTGCGACGCCTCCCACTTGGCGTACCACCGCTCCTGGGCGGTCTTGAAGTCGAAGGCCTTGTCCATTTCTTGCATCATCGTGTCCTGGAAGTAAAAACGCGTTTCAGATCCGGGCGGGCTCCACCCGCATGCCCAGGGAACTGAGCAGCTGGTGGTCGCGGGATTGGCCGGGGTTGGGGGTGGTGAGCAGCTTGGCGCCGGTGAACAGGCTGTTGGCGCCGGCGAAGAAGGCCAGGGCCTGCATCTCGTCGCTCATGGCGGTGCGTCCGGCGCTGAGCCGGATCCGGCTGGCGGGGAACAGGATCCGCGCGGTGGCGATCATCCGGATGAACTCCATGGGCGGGGGCGGCTCCATGCCGGCCAGGGGGGTGCCGTCCACCGGCACCAGCTGGTTGATGGGGATGCTCTCCGGCGGAGGATCCATGAGGGTCAGCTCGTGCAGGAAGTGGATGCGGTCCTCGATCTTTTCGCCCATGCCGACGATGCCGCCGCTGCATACCTCCAGGCCGGCTTCGCGCACGGCCCGGATGGTGGCCAGCCGCTCGTCGAATTTCCGGGTGGAGATGATGGTCTCGTAGAATTCCCGCGATGAGTCGATGTTGTGGTTGTAGACCGTGGCGCCGGCTTCCTTCAGCCGCCTGGCCTGCTCGACGCCCAGCATGCCCAGGGTGACGCACACCTCCATGCCCAGCTTGGCCACCTCGGAGACGATGCCCAGCACCTGCTCGAAGGCCTCGCCGTCGCGCACTTCGCGCCAGGACGCCCCCATGCAGTAGCGGGTGGAGCCGTTGGCCTTGGCTTCCCGGGCCCCGGCCAGCACCCGGTCCTTCTCCTTGAGCGGTTCGGGCTTCACCCCGGTGTCGTAGCGGGCCGCCTGGGGGCAGTAGGCGCAGTCCTCGGGGCAGGCGCCGGTCTTGATGGAATCCAGGGTGCAGAACTGGATCTCCTGGGGGTTCCAGTGGGCCCGGTGCGCCTGGGCGGCCCGGAACAGCAAATCGGGAATGGGAAGATCGTGGATCGCCCGGATTTCGGCGGTGGACGGCATGGGAATCCTTTAATACTAAAGCATTCAGATTACCATGCCGGCCGCGTCTAGCCGAGCCCTCGCTTCTTCAGGAGCGGCTCCACGCTTGGGGCGCGGCCCCGGAAGCGCCGGTACAGCACCAGCGGGTCCTCGCTGCCGCCCTTCTCCAGGATGTTGGCGCGGAACGACCGGGCGGTGGCGGGATCGAAGATGTCGCCCCGTTCCCGGAACGCCTGGAAGGCGTCGGAATCCAGCACGGCGGACCAGAGGTAGCCGTAGTAGCCGGCCGCGTACTCGCCGCCCATGCTGTGGGCGAAGTAGGGGGTGCGGTGGCGCACCAGCACCTGGGGCAGCAGCCCGATCCGGGCCATGGAGGCCTTCTCGAAGGCGGCGGCGTCCACCGGCTCGGGGTCGGTGAGGGTGTGCCAGTCCAGGTCCAGGAAGGCGGCCGCCAGGAATTCCGTGGTGCCGAAGCCCTGGTTGATGCCCTGGGACGCCTGGATCCTGGCCACCTGCTCCGGGGGGATGGGCTCGCCGGTCTGATGGTGCCGGGCGTACATGGCCAGCACCTCCGGTTCGGTGGCCCAGTTCTCCATGATCTGGCTGGGCAGCTCGGAGAAGTCCAGGGCGGTGGCGGTGCCGGACAGGCTGCGGTAGCGGCAGCGGCTGAGCAGGCCGTGCAGCGCGTGGCCGAATTCGTGGAACAGGGTGCGCACTTCCTCCAGGTTCAGCAGGGCCGGGGTATCCCCCACCGGGCGGGGGAAGTTGGCCACGTTGTAGACCAGCGGCCGGATGTCCTTGCCGTCGCGCACCCACTGGCGGCGGAAGCTCTCCATCCAGGCGCCGCCCCGCTTGCCCGGGCGGGGGTGGTAGTCGGCGTAGTAGATGCCCAGGAAGCCGCCGTCCCGGTCCTGCACCAGGTAGGTGAGCACTTCCGGATGGTAGGTGGGCAGGTCCTTGCGCTCGTTGAAGGTGACGCCGTAGAGCCGGTTGGCGGTGCGAAAGGCTCCCTCGCGCACCTGGTCCAGGGGGAAGTACGGCAGCAGGGCCCTGGAATCCAGGTCGAACCGCTGCTGCTTCACCTTCTCCGCATAGTAGCGCCAGTCCCAGGGCTCCAGCCGGGCCCCGGGCAGCTCCTGGTCCATGAGCGCCTGCAGTTCGGCCCGCTCCCGGGCGGCGTGCTCCAGGGCGGGCCGCCACACCTGGCCCAGCAGCTGGTAGGCGTTGGCCGGGGTGCGGGCCATGCTCTCCTCCAGGGCGTACTCGGCGAAGGTTTCGAAACCCAGCAGCCGGGCCTTTTCGCAGCGGAGTGCGGTGATCTTGGCGGCCAGGCCGTTGTTGTCCTGGGCGTTGCCGCGGTCGCAGCGGGAGACGTAGGCGCCCAGCATCTGCCGGCGCAGGTCGCGGTTGCGGGCGTGTTCCAGGAACGGCCACAGGCAGGGAGCGTGCAGGTTGAACACCCACCTGCCCTCCAGGTCGGCCATCTTGGCCAGTTCCGCGGCCGATTGGCGCTCCACCGGGGACAGGCCTTCCAGGTCCTCGGCCCGTTCCACCACCAGCTTGAAGGCGTTGGTTTCGAACAGCAGGTTCTCCTCGAACTTCAGGCAGAGCAGGGCCAGTTCGGCGTGCACCGCCCGCAGCCTGGCCTGCTTGGCCGGGGGCAGCCCGGCGCCGCCCCGCTGGAAGCTGCGGTAGGTCTTCTCCAGCAGGGTCCGGGCCTCGGGCGGCAGCGGCTCCTCCCGCTGGTGGACGATGCGTATCCGCCGGAACAGCGCCTCGTTCAGGTAGATGTCGTCCTGGTGGTTGGACAGCAGGGGGCCTACCGCCAGGGCCACCGCCTGGAGCGGGCCGTTGGTGTCGGCCTCCACCAGGGCGGAAAACACCCCGTTCACCCGGTCCAGGAACTGCCCGGAATCCTCCAGCGCCTCCACCGTGTTGCGGAAGCTGGGGACGGAACGGACCTTCAGGATGCTCTTGATCTCCCGGTTCTGCCGGCGGATGCCGGCCTGGAAGGCCGGCAGGTAATGCTCCGGCTTGATCCTGGAAAATGGGGGCGCTCCGAATGGGGTTTCCCATTTCTGGAAGAAGGGGTTCTGGCTGTTCGGGTGTTCTGGCGCGGGGGCGGCCATGGGCGCACCGTTGAGGATTCAGGGGAAGAAGATTGCACGAATCTGCGCCAAAAGAAGCCAGAAATTCTTATTTTTTTGAAACCGGGTTGATTAATGTGAAAACTTGTCTAGTTAATATTAGCCGCAAGAAACGGGTCGCGCCGGACCGGCCTGAAGCTGAAACTGGAAGCCTGCCCTCCCATGTCCCGACCCTCTGGAGAATGCCCGCCATGTCCCACGTGTTCGCCCCCGGTTGCGCCCTGTTGATCCACAAGCCCGAGCTGGCGCGGAAGCTGCTGGAATTCCTCAACGCGGGCCCGGAGGCCATCCCCGAGCACCGCACCTGTTGCCGGCACGAGCCGGGGCTCCCGGCCGGGACCCGGATCATCAACGTGTGCGCCGGCTGCGACCGCCGCTACCGGGAGCTGTATCCGGGCATCAGCACCATCTCCTTGTGGGAAGTGCTGGCCGAAAGCGATTTCCCGTTTCCCGACTACGGCGGCGCGCCGATGTCGGTGCTGGACGCCTGCCCCACCCGCACCGAGGAGCGGGTGCACACCGCCATCCGCACCCTGCTGGCGCGGATGAACATCACCGTGCTGGAGCCCGCCAGCACCCGCACTCGCGGCACCTGCTGCGGCGACAGCTTCTACGGGACCCTGCCGGTGGAGCAGGTGAAGGCGAAGATGCGCAAGCGCGCCGGCGAGATGCCCTGCGCCGACGTGGCGGTCTACTGCGTGTCCTGCTCCAAGGCCATGCACATCGGCGGCAAGCGGCCCCGCTACATGGTCGACCTGCTGTTCCAGGAACCCACCGTCATCGGCACCTTTGAACCGGATCTGTGGCACCAGCAGGTTCAAGAGTTCATCGACGCGCATTAATCAGGAGCCGTTGCGACCTGCTCAGGTTGATTCTAGACAACGGCTTAATCGCTGCCGGCCGCCACGGTCAGCGACAGCTTGACCCGCTGGCCCTGGCGGTACACCTCCAGGGTGACCCGGCTGCCCGGGGCCTCGGTTTCCACCAGGTCCAGCAGCCGGTCCATGTCCTTTACCGGCTGCCCGTTCACCCCCAGCACCACGTCGCCCAGCAGCCAGCCCCGCTCCTGGCGGGTGAGGCCGCGCAGCCCGGCCCGCTCGGCGGGGCCGCCGCGGCGCACCCGGCCGACGATGATGCCCTTGGGCACCTCCAGGTTGGTGCCCCAGGTGTCGGGGATGGGGTCGAAGCCCAGGTCGACCCTGGCCGAGCGGCCCCGGGCGATGAGCTGGGGCACGATGCGGTTGACCGTGTCCACCGGCACGGCGAAGCCGATCCCGGCTGAGCTGCCGGAGGTGCTCTGGATCGCCGTGTTGATGCCGATGAGCCGGCCGGCGCTGTCCAGCAGGGGCCCGCCGGAATTGCCGGGGTTGATGGCCGCGTCGGTCTGGATCACCCCGCTGATGCGCCGGCGGGTGGCGCTCTGGATCTCCCGGCCCAGGGCGGAGACCACCCCGGTGGTCAGGGTCTGGTCCAGGCCGAAGGGGTTGCCGATGGCCATGACGCTCTGGCCCACCTGGAGGTCGGCGGACCGGCCGATGGGGATGGGCCGCAGCCGGAGCCCCTTGGTCTGGATCAGCAGCACCGCCAGGTCCTTTTCCGGAGCCACCCCCACCAGCTTGGCCTTGGTGCGGGTGCCGTCGGCCAGGGCCACTTCCACCTCCTGGGCCTCCTCGATCACGTGGTAGTTGGTGACCACATGCCCTTCGGTGTCCCAGATGAACCCGGAGCCCGAGCCGGTGGGGACGGTCTGCACATCCAGGGAAAAGAAATCCTGCTGGTAGGCCAGGGAGGTGAGGTAGACGACCGAGACCCGGGCTTCCTTGAACCGGTCCACCACGCTCTGCTCGGCGGCGGGCAGGGGCCCCCGGGGGGTCACCTGGCGCGGCGCCGCGCTGCCCCGGGACACCGCCTGGCTGGCGCACCAGCCCACCCACAGGCCGGAGCCGAGAATGATCAGATAGGTTGCGAGCTTGCGCATGGTTCAGCCCCAGGCGAACGCAACCATCATAGCCGAGCAGGCGCCGGACACCCGCTGCACTGGGGGGATTGCTTTTTGGACGTGAACTATTATTTTTAATTCATATCGTCTCGCTGAGCTTCATTCCTGTATTGAAAAATTCACCCACCCTGAGGACTTCCATGCCGATCATCAAGCGCTTCGCCATTGGTTGCCTGCTGTTCGTTTCCTTGAGCCTCGGCCTGGCCGCCACCCCCGGCACCCTGGTGGAGCTTGGCCCGGTGGAATTCACCCCCGTGCGGGACCTGACCAAGGACTACTTCGCCAAGCTGAGGCGGGACCTGGCCACCCGCGCCGACGACTACCGGATCCTCGGGCCCATGGCCGTGTTCCAGCAGATGTTCCAGGAGCACGTGGCCAGTCTGGTGCCTTCGGTGCGGGTGCAGTACGCCTCCAGGGATGCCATGAACCGGCCGCGGACCTATTCCGGCCGGGTGTTCATGCCCAGCCACACGCCCGGCACCCCGCCCATGGAAGTGCCCCTGGTGATCTACCAGCACGCCACCGAGACCCGCCGCAAAGCCACCCCATACTACAACAAGGGCGACGAGACGCTGCTCGGGGCCCTGGCGGCGGAACTGTGCGGGTTCGTGGTGGCGATGCCGGACGGCGACGGCATGGGCGCCGATCCCTCGCCCTACATGCACGCCTACTGCCAGGGCAAGACCACGGCCACCTGCCTCATCGACCTGATCCGGGCGGCCCAGGACCGGCTGGACGGCAGGGCGATCTTCGACGATGTGAACTACGTCTGGGACGGCGAAGTCTACATCGTGGGCTATTCGGAGGGCGGCTACATCGCCATGGCCGCGGTGAAGGAGCTGGCCAGCAATCCGGAATACAAGGACATCCGGCTCAGCGGCGCGGCCTGCATGGGTGGGCCCTTCAATTTCGGCAAGGCCCTCCGCGACCTGCTCAAGGACCCCAAGACGCCCTACGACCGCCCCTACATCCCCGCCTACTTCCTGGCGGCCTGGCAGGACATCTATCCCAACGAGGTCTCCCTGAAGGCGGCCATGAACCCGGAACTGCTGAAGTCCGACGCTTCGGGCACCGCCGCGCAATGGCTGAAGGGGGACCTGGGCGGGGACCAGATCGCCGCCCTGATCCAGGCCCGGCTGACCGGCGACAAGGCCAAGGAGGTGCCGGCCCGGGCCATCCTGAACGAGGGGTGGGTGAAGGCGAACATCGACGGGCCCTCCCGGCTGAACAAGCTGTTCGACCAGAACAGCCTGGTGGGCGGCTGGAAGCCCAAGTCCCCGGTGCTGCTGGTGCATGACCCCTACGACAAGACCGTCGGCTTCGAAAGCACCAAGGCCATCCATGACGACTGGGTCAGGCAGAAGATCAATCCCATCGGGATCGTCGAACTGTCCCTGCTGGGCAAGGGCACCGGGCACGTGGGCGGCGCGGTGGTGGCCATCCCCACCGCCTTCATCTGGATCGCCGCCGATATGCCCAAGTCGGTCATGGCCATGGCCAAGGACAAGCTGGCCAAGGCCATCAAGGACGCGGCTCCGGAGAGCCTGAAGCCCAACGCCGAGGCCCTGGCGGATGCCACCGGCCTGAAAGAGGCCAACGAGAACCTGGCCCTGTTGCCGCTCTCCCGGATTGAAAACAAGGGCGGGCCCTACAAGCTTTCGTTCGGCGACCGGTTCCTG
Organism: Holophaga sp.; assembly: GCA_031292735.1. The sequence goes on along the minus strand of JARLGP010000248.1, from coordinate 359 downwards.
GTGCTGGGCAAGATCAAGCTCTACGCCATCGAAAAGAAGCCGGTATACCCCAGGCAGAACATCACCGCCGGCACCGGCGGCTACACCCGGCTGGTGAAGCAACTGAAGTATCTCAAGGACACGTTCGAGATTCCGGCCAACAGCACCTACTACATGGCCGTCTACCCGCAGAAAGGCGGGGTGGCGCTCACCCTCAAGTTCGAGGGCGGCGGCGCCGGCAAGTCGGTCTACACGACCAACATCAAACAGGTGAAAAACAAGGTTGTGGGGCGCGACACCGGGGCCAACTTCTCAGTCAGCGCCAATTTCAAGGAGCGGGTGGAGAAGACCAGCTATGACCGTCCGGGCCAGCCCAAGGC